>JAYRXB010000483.1:0-7681 GCA_041917735.1 Cyclobacteriaceae bacterium | reverse complement strand
CATGGAGTACTTTACCGGCGTGCGCTGGGGCAACAGCGAACGGATGATGGCTGCCATCATACCTGCCAAAGGCGAAGTGAAATACGTAAGCCCCCACTTCGAAGAAGAGCGGGCGCGGGAGCTGATTACGATCGGTAACGACGTGCGTGTCTGGGAAGAGCATGAAAGTCCGTATAAACTGGTGGCCGGCATTTTCGCCGACCTGGGAATCCGCACCGGCCGCATCGGCATGGAAGAACGGGTGCGCTTCTTCCTCTACGATGGGATCCGCCAGGAGGCTCCGAACCTCCAATACCTCAGTGCTGATCCGGTAACCGTCAACTGCCGGATGTTCAAGAGCCCGACCGAACTCGCGCTCATGCAGAAAGCCAACGACATCACGATCGCCGCTTACCGTGCAGCCATCCCGTTGTTGAAGGAAGGCATGTCGCCCGGCGACTTCTCCGGGATCATCGCCGATGCCCACCGCAAACTGGGTGCGCGTGGCGGGGCGTTTGCCTCCTTTGGCGCTGCATCGGCATTCCCGCATGGCAGCAGCACGCCGCAGAAACTTCAGCCCGGCGATGTGGTGCTGATGGACGGTGGCTGCAGCGTGCATGGTTACGCTTCCGACATCACACGCACCGTGGTTTTTGGTGAGCCAACTGCCCGCCAGCGCGAAATATGGAACCTGGAGAAGGAAGCACAGGCCGCCGGGTTTGCCGCCGCAAAACTGGGCGACCCCTGCGAAAACGTTGACATCGCGGCCCGCAAGGTGATCACCGACGCCGGATTTGGTCCCGGCTACAAAGTGCCG
The DNA here is from genome assembly GCA_041917735.1 of Cyclobacteriaceae bacterium. Lineage (GTDB taxonomy): Bacteria > Bacteroidota > Bacteroidia > Cytophagales > Cyclobacteriaceae > ELB16-189. Next base: position 6,885 of record JAYRXB010000483.1, on the reverse strand, counting down.
GGCCTTCCCCACCGTACGGGTCACGGCATCGGCATGGACGGTCATGAATGGGGCAACATGGTGCTCGGAAACAAGACACCCCTGCAACCGGGCATGTGCTTCAGCATCGAACCCACCATCTCCATTTATGGTGAATTCGGCATTCGCCTCGAGGATTGCGCCTACATGACTTCCGAAGGTGTACGGTGGTTCACTCAACCCAGTCCTGCTGTCGACCAGCCGTTTGCCTGATGGTTATTCGGTCGCCGAAGCCTAACTTCGGCACGTACAGGCAACACCCTTCGCATGACCCGACAGGACCATTTGAATCGACTCAGCGACTGGAAGATCCGCACCAAGGATCCCAGTTACATTCACTATTACTTTCTGATCCGGGACATCCAGGACGCCATTGACAAGTACGCGCGCGGGTCGTTCCTGGATCTGGGATGTGGTAACAAGCCGTATGAATCGTTGTACCGTCCGAAAACAGAGAAACAGACCGGCTGTGATGTGCAGCAAAGCGACGGCAACCGGGTCGACGTAATCTGTCCGGCTACCGAATTGAAATTCCCCGACAACTCCTTTGACTCCATCCTGTGCACACAGGTACTCGAGCATGTCTACGACCACCATACGATGATGAAGGAAGTATGCAGGGTATTGAAGCCCGGTGGACACGTGATGCTTACAGTTCCGTTTGTATGGGAACTGCACGAAGAGCCGTACGACTTCTTTCGGTTCACGAAGCATTCGCTCAAGGAACTCTTTGAAGAAGCCGGCCTGCAGATCGATTACATCAAACCCAACGGCGGCAAATGGGCGACGGTATACCAGCTGCGCACCAACGCGTTGTACCACGAGTTCCGTACCCGCAAGACCCTGATGACAAAGTTGAGAAAGATGCTCTACATCGACCTGCGGCTCACGCAACTTATGAACCACTATGCCATTTGGCTGGACAAGAACTACCCCAGCGATGTGCTCACCCTGAATTACATCGTGGTGGCCCACAAACCGTAATTGTAGAAAATATTGAATAGCAAGAGTTAAGTATAAGGCCTAACCCTTCTCACTTCATCCTGGCAAACTCTTCAACAAGCCGCCATCCTTTGCGTACAGTGTCAATCGTCGCATGCGTTTGTCCGGCTACAAACCGGATCACAAACTTGTTGTCAAGGCGTGTCTGGGTCAAAAGAATTTTTCCGCTGCTGTTTAGCTTCTGGATCAATGCTGCGTTGATTTCATCCAGCCTGGCCTCGTCATCAACACCCTCCGGGTGAAGGCGGAAACAGACAAGGTTCAGGGGCACCGGGGCCATCAGCTCAAAGCCCGGTGTGGTCATCACCTGCTCCTTCACCCACTGACCATAGGCGATGTGGTCGCGCAAACGCTGCCGCATGCCTTCCACACCGTAGCTCCGCACAACGAACCAGAGCTTCAACGCACGGAACCGCCGTCCCAGTGGCACACCCCAGTCGCGGTAGTTGTTCACCAGTCGGTCTTCCGGGGTCTTCAGGTATTCGGGCATGATGCTGAAGGTATTTACCAGCGATTGCTTGTCGCGCACGAAGTAGGCCGAACAATCGAAATTGGTGAACATCCACTTGTGGGGATTGAAGACGAAACTGTCACACCGCTCCGCTCCCGCACTCATCCAACGAAGCTCGGGAAGGATCAAGGCACTTCCGGCATACGATGCATCAATGTGATGCCAAACGCCATGACGTGCACAGATGTCGGAGATGGCGGCAATGGGATCGATGGCCGTAGAACTGGTCGTGCCAATGGTAGACACCACACACAACGGCGTAAACCCTTGCTCCCGGTCGCGTACAATAGCAGCTTCCAGTTCGTCGGCCTTCATGGCAAAATTCTTGTCGGTGCCGATCTTCACCAGGTTGTCGATGCCGAAGCCGGCAATACGAACATCTTTGTCAACCGATGAATGGGCCTGCGTGGACGCGTACACGCGGAACCGTTCCTTGCCGGTGAACCCCGATTGGTTGATGGCGAAACCAGACTTCTTTTCTCGTGCAGTAAGCAGCGCCACCAGTGTTGCCGACGAGCTGCTGTCCTGGATGACACCGGTAAATTGCTTGGGAAGGCCGATCGCATCACGCAGCCACTCCATCATGCGCTCCTCCAACTCTTCCGCCGACGGCGAGGTGAGCCAGATCATGCACTGGGCACCCAGCGTGGTGGCGAGCATCTCACCCAGGATGGAAGGCTCACTGCTGCCAGACGGAAAGTAGGCAAGGAACTGCGGATGCTGCCAGTGCGTCATACCCGGCAGGATGACTGTCTTGAAATCGGAGAAGATGGCGTCAAAAGACTCTCCTCCTTCGGGTGCCTGCAACGGCAACTGATTCTTGATGTCGCCGGGCTTGATGCCGGGCTTAACCGGGTAGCTTCCAATATTGCCGAGGTAGTCGGCCATCCAGTCAACCAGGTGGTGGGCGTGGGTGCGGAATTCTTCGGGAGTCATTGGGGAAGTAGTGGACAGTGGTTAGTGGTCAGTGGTGAGTGGTTGATGTAGTGGGGAATGAGGCGAACAGTCGCGACGGCCAATTGCCAAGGCCAATTGCCACGGCCTTTAGGCCGTGGGTTGAAGTCACAATCAGGGTTGGGCTTTAGCCCATCAACAGCCCGTTGCGCTCTCATTTCTTCGCACCCAGAATCTTGCCGATGAGTTCATTCATCGCGCCGTTATTAATCCATCGGGCAACCACCACCAAATCATTCTCGCGGTCGACATACACCATGTTGGTGCCATTGCCAAGGTGATAGTAGGCTGTCGCAGGAGCCGACGGCAGCAATTTCTTGTCCGTATTCAGAAAGAAGTTCATGTATCCGTACGTCGGTTGTGCGGCCGTTGGCGTGGTCGCCTGGTTTATCCAAGTTTCTGAAAGAAGCTGTTTTCCGTTCCACTTGCCCTTCCGGAGCGTGAGGTATCCAAAGCGGGCCATGTCGCGAGCGCTGATGATCATGCCGCCACCCCAGTGTCCGCCGCCGCTGACTGATTGAATGACCTGCCCGTCGATGATGACAAACGAATTCTCGTAACCGTACCAGCGCCAGGTATTGGATGCCTGGATGGGATCCATCACATATTCTTTCAGCACCTGCGGCAACGGGCGTCGCCACACAGACAAGCCGGCAAGCGCAAGCACATTAACCCTCACGTCGTTGTATTCATAGACCGCACCCGGCTCATTGCGGGGCCGTGTCTTCCACTCCGATGGTTTGGGTCCCGGTCGATCGGCCCACTCGGGCTTGCCCCACAGTGTTCCTTCCCAATCGCTCACCTGGCGTAGCAAATGGTCCCAGGTGATCTTTCGGTTGTGTGCAGTCTCAAAAGGCATGATGAATTGCGGTTCACCCAGTTGTGCTGCCTTGTCAGCCACCGGTATTGGCTGGTACGGCAACACCGGGGGAACATACTTCCACACGGTGTCGTGGACATTGCGGATCAACCCCTGGTCTACGGCAAGGCCAATGACTGTGGACAGAAAGCTCTTCGTTACGCTGTGGGTCATGTCCACACGAAAGGGATCACCCCACTCGGCGATGATATAACCCTTGTGAAGCACCAGGCCGGAAACATCCCCTCGGTCCTTGAACGGACCAATACCTTGCCCGAACGGTTCACGACCAAAGGTCTGGTAGTGATTCTCCTCCATGCTCCGTGAATTCTCTGTCTCCTGGCTGATGCAATACGAAATAGCATCGCGCAGCTTGATGGGGTCATAGCCCGCCTCATCCGGTGTCTTGTGCTTCCACTCGGCGTCAGGGCCCGGATAGTAGATTTCCGCGGCCACACCTCTCGTCTTCTGCGCGTGGGCCTCCAGCCCGAGCACAACGAACAGGATAATCCAGTATTTCATTCTATTGATTACTTGACGAGGGCGCCGTCCTTCACCCATGTATCTGGTCCTACAGTGACGGTAGCATCCAGGAAGAAGTTCCAGCGAACATAGCCGCCGCTGACATTGCCGCCCAGCTCGGTATTGTCGCCCAATGACAACCGGATGATCCCGGCGCCGTAGCCGTAGTACGGAATGAATGGATTCTCCGTCGGAACCGAAAGCAGCGGGTTGAAGCCCACGGCTAGTTCTCGGAACGAATACCCCGAGTCGCCCGCCTTGTCCAGTTCTGCTTTCACCGCATCCTGTCCTGTCCGCGCGGCAATATTGATGACCTTTCCTTTTTTGAATGTGAGGATCACCCCTTCCGCTTTCTGACTATTCCACATGCCATCGGGAAAGGCGACAGTTCCTTCAACCGATTCTTCGATTGGCGCAACCCGGATTGCTCCGGCTGGCAGTTCAACCTCGCGGTCAATGAGGTTGCGGGCGTATTGCATCCGGTTGAGTGAAGCATCACCGTCTTGCTTTGTAACCGGTCGTTCACCAATTCGGAAAGCCAGGTTTGTTCCTGCGGGTGTGGTGACACGGATGTCGGCTCCCCGCATGGCAGAATCAAAGCGCTGCTGTTTGGCCTTCAGGGAATCGTACGAGGTTTCAAACAACACCTGCTGGTACAATTGGTCAATGGCGGGCGTGATGTCGATCGGTTGGCCTGATACATCGTAGGCTCCGCTCCAATGAAAATGGATGGTGCGACCATGTCCCAGGTTGAGCACTTCCTGCATGGCCGCATAGGGCTTGTCGGTGGGCACGGCACCGGGAAGCATGATACCGAGGTCCACTTCACCGAGTTGTGCCATCAGGTCGGTGGGCGACTTGTGCACGGCGGCACGAATAAAGTCCGTGGTCCAGGCTTCGGGCTGATTTAAACTGTCCGTACTGATGGCACCGAGGTAATTCGCGCCGGTTTTTGCGACCGCCTGTTCGAGGACAGCCACCAGCGAGTCAAAACGCCCCGGGCGGGCGACCACCAGCACCTGTTCACCAGGTTGAAGCTTGCTGCGAGAAACAATCAGGTCCGCAATGGCCTTGAAGTCCAGGCTGCCGGCTGGCGTATCGACCGGTGCTTTCTTCTCTCCGCAACCAAAAACCAAGGCTGCTGTCAGTCCGGCAGCAAGCCACGTTAACAGCGACAATCGACGCGTAAACATCATCTCGAAAGGTACAATCATTCCAAAGAAATGTATAGCAATTCTTACCCCTTTGGGATATTTTTAGCTTCGGCCGAAAGAAGTCGGCACATCCAATCATGAAAGACCTGAAGAACAAAGTGGCGCTCATCACCGGCGCCAGCAAAGGCATCGGCGAAGCCATCGCCCTCACACTTGCCGCCCATGGTGCCAAGGTGGTGATCAACTCCCGGAAGCAGGAAGACATCGACAAAGTTGCCAACCTCATCCGCGACGCCGGTGGCGAATGCCTGGCACTGGCAGGCAATGCCGGCGATGTGGCTACGTGCAAGTCGCTTGTAGACCAAACCGTCTCCGCCTATGGCCGCCTGGATATCCTTGTCAATAACGCCGCCGCCAACCCAACCTTTGGTCCGGCTGTGGAAACCCCCGAATGGGCCTATGACAAAATCATGACCGTCAATGTCAAAGCTCCCTTCGAGCTCTGCAAATACGCCTACCCCGAACTCAAGAAACGGGGCGGCGCTGTCATCAACCTCAGTTCCATCGCCGGCGATACGCCCGATCCAGGTTTGGGTATCTACTCGGTTTCCAAGGCGGCCCTGAACATGCTGACGAAAGTGCTCGCCAAGGAATGGGGGCCAGATAACATCCGCGTCAACGCAATTTGCCCCGGCCTCATCAAGACCAAGTTTTCCCAAGCCATCTGGCAGGATGAAGCGATGCTCAAGCGCTTTATGAAGCAGGTACCTATGGGCAGAATGGGAACAGTGGAAGAAATTGCCGCCCTGGCTTTGTTCCTGGCTTCGGATGTCTCGGGCTATTGCACCGGTACCTTATTCTACGCCGACGGCGGAACGGTGATTTAGGGATTAGGGGCCAGGGATCAGGGGCCAGGAACGCCCCGGACCAGCCATAACTTCAAACTCGGAACTCGAAACTCGGAACTCCATGGAACCCATCTTTGCTACTTCACGCCTCGCAGAACTGCTGCCCAAAGTCAAGGACTTTGTTGAAACGGAGCTGATTCCCCTTGAGCAAGGTCACCATCATCGAACACCGCAGGAGACCTATACCTTGCTGGACGCCAAGCGTGAGTTGGTAAAGAAGGCGGGCATATGGGGCATCCACCTTTCAAAAGAGGAAGGCGGCCTGGGGCTGACACTCTGTGAGTTCGGGCAACTGAGTGAATGGCTGGCACGCGCACCCCTGTATGGGCACTATACCTTCAATTGCCAGGCTCCTGACATCGGGAACATGGAGTTGCTGAGCAAGTTCGGGTCTGCCGAACAGAAGCAAAAATACCTCCATCCACTGACCAAAGGAGAAATCAGAAGTTGCTTCGCCATGACCGAACCGGCGATGGCTGGATCAGACCCAACGCGTTTGGCCACTACAGCAGTTAAGGATGGGAATTCCTACATTATTAATGGGCATAAGTGGTTCACTTCCAGCGAAGAAGGTGCGTCTTTCTCAATCGTTATGGCAGTCACTAATCCAGAGGCACCCGTCCACCAGCGGGCCAGCATGATCATCGTGCCGGCCGGAACTAAAGGGTTTAACCATATCCGGAAGATACCGGTCATGGGCGAAGCCGGTGGCGGATGGGCCAGCCACTCGGAAGTGCGTTACGAGAACTGCCGGGTGCCCGTCACAAACCGCATCAGCGAAGAAGGCGCCGGGTTTAAACTCGCACAGGAGCGCCTTGGACCAGGACGGATCCACCACTGCATGCGGTGGATCGGCATCGCCGAAAAAGCGCTCGACCTCATGTGCCGCCGGGCAGTCTCACGAGAGATTGAGCAGGGTGTAATGCTGGGGCAAAAGCAATTCATCCAAGGCTTCAT
>JAYRXB010000482.1:0-2649 GCA_041917735.1 Cyclobacteriaceae bacterium | reverse complement strand
TGGTGAATCTAGCGCATTACCCGTAATTGTCAAAGAAGTTACAACCTTGCCCACCTCAACGCACATGGAAACCCTCATACACATTCTCGGCTGGTCAGGCTCGGTCATGGTCATCGCGGCCTATGGACTTAACAGTTACCAGAAGTTGGCCTCCGACTCGATGCCCTTCCTGCTGCTCAACCTGGTAGGGGGTGTACTACTCATCATCTATTCAGCCTACTTTTCCGCGTTTGCCAATACGTTCATTAACGTGGTGTGGGTGGTGATCGCGGTGCCAGCGATTATCCGAAAGGTGAGGAAACCGGCGAGTGGTGGTCTGTAGGCTGTGGTCTGTAGTCTGTAGTCTGTAGTCTGTAGTCTGTGGTCTGTAGTAGACCAGAAGCCAAAATCACTTAATTTCACTTCTCACTATCCACTATTCACTATTGAGTTCGAGACGATTGCTGAAGAAATGGTCAGCCTACTCGCTGCCGGCGCTCGCTATCCTGGCGGCATGCATCGGGTATCCGTATCTTCGGTTCAGTTTCTTTAGTGCCGACATGACTTCTTCGCCAGGCAACATTCAGGTGATCGCACACCGCGGCGCGTCGGACGCCGCACCGGAGAATACGCTCGCGGCTTTCCGCTTGGCGTTGTCAGATGCCGACGCCCTCGAACTGGATGTGCACCTCACCGCCGACGAATTGGTGGTGGTGATGCACGATGCCACGGTCGACCGAACGACAACAGGAACAGGGGCCTTGGCGGAAATGACCTATGCCACTGTCGCTACGCTGGACGCAGGCTCGTGGTTCGGCCCTGCGTTTGCCAACGAGCGCGTACCGACGCTGGACCAGGTTCTCGACCTGGTGGACGGTGAGCGCACGGTTCTCGTTGAGCTGAAGTGGCCACAGCAGGGAATCTACACGAACCTCGTCGCACGGGTGGTGGACATCATCCGGAAGCACAAAGCCGAGTCCTGGGTGATCGTGCAGTCGTTCGAGTACGAATACCTGCGCGAACTGCATACGCTCGCACCCGACATTACGTTCTATCAGTTGGTATACGGGTACCGGTCGTTCCCCCCGGTGTACCGCGACAGAACTTTGCACCTGGGCAGGTTTCCCGCTATCGAAGGTGCGTCTGGCCTGGCGATCTACTACAAATTCCTGTCGCCACAGGTGATAAAGAAATACCATGCGATGGGCCGGAAGGTGGTCACCTGGACCGTCAATGATCCAGGCGATATCCGCCGTGTGGCCAACCTGGGCGTGGATGGGATTATCTCTGATAATCCCGGCGTGGTAAGAATGGAATTGGGAACATCGAGACCATGACCGTTTTTTCTCCATCAATGTTTCTGCATCGATTATAATTTCGCCCCTGTCGGGGCTAACAAAATTTCGCCCCTGACGGGGCTAACAAAATTTCGCCCCGATGGAGCTGCAGAAGGGGACGCCCGAAACGGGCTACCAACGTAGCGCCAACTGACTACAGATTACGGACGACAGCCTACAGATTACAGAGTACCGACGACCGCGTACAGCGTCTCCTTCAGCCACTTGAAAAACTCCCGCTGCCACACGAGGCCATTTTGTGCGGAGAGCACCCAGTGGTTTTCAGTGGGCAGGTAAACCAATCGGCTCTTGATGCCCCGGAGCTGCGCGGCCTGAAACGCTTCAAAGCCCTGCGTGTCGGGTACGCGGTAGTCGCGGCCACCGTGGAAGATCAGGATGGGTGTGTTCCACTTCTCAACAAAATTGCTGGGATCAAACTGGGTGTAGGATTTCTGCGCAGCGGCATTCGCCTTGTCCCAATAAGGGCCACCGTATTCCCATTCTGAGAAAAAGACTTCCTCCGTGGTGCCGTACATGCTCTTGAAGTTGAAGATGCCATCGTGGGCGATGAAGGTCTTGAACCGGTTGTTGTGGATACCGGCCAGGTAGAACACCGAGTAACCGCCGTAGCTCGCACCGACGGCGCCGAGGCGTGCCTTGTCGACGAAGGGTTCTTTCGCTACAGCGTCAATCGCCGACAAATAGTCGTCCATCACCTGGCCACCGTGGTCTTTGCTGATCTTCTCGTTCCAGGCCACGCCGTGCCCGGGCATGCCGCGGCGGTTGGGAGCCACCACGATGTAACCGTTGGCAGCGATCAGCTGGAGGTTCCAACGGTACGAGTAGAACTGGGTCAGCGCCGACTGCGGACCACCCTGGCAGTAGAGCAGGGTAGGATACTTCTTCGACGGGTCGAAGTTGGGCGGATACACCACGTACACCAGCATCTGCTTGCTGTCGGTGGTGGGCACCATGCGCTTCTCCACCCTGCTCAGCGCCGTGGCACCGTAGGCGGCATCATTGACGTGGGAAAGTTGCGTGAGTTGCCCGTTGGTGAGGTTCACCGTATAGACCTCAGCGGCATGGTTCATGTCGGTGCGGTTTACTACCAGCGTGTTGCCCGACTGCCCGGCAATCGATGCGATGTCAAACTCGCCGCGCGTAACCTGCTTTACGACGGGCGCCTTCCTGGCTGCCCCGGGAGCGTCTACTTCGAAGAGTTGAAGTGTGCCGTCGATGGCTCCGATGAAGTACAGTTTCTTTCCGTCGGCGCTCCAGGTAAAGCTCTGCACCGACTCATCCCAGCCTTCGGTGAGGTTGGTGGTAACGCCGT
>JAYRXB010000481.1:0-5039 GCA_041917735.1 Cyclobacteriaceae bacterium | reverse complement strand
TTACTTCAAATAGCCACTCGCTAAAGACTATACACTTTTCGACATCTATCGCCTGGTTTAGGAGAGTTGCCTTGAAGAGCCTTACCTTCTTTAAATTGTTTATCTCTTCTTCCAGGCAAAGTGATTTGCCTATTCGAGGCGAATGCTCGTTTTCCTGTACCTCAACATGATCAGCATAAAACAATTCTATGGCGTTGATGGTATCTCCGTTGCTAATCAATTCACTCAATGCTTGAACCCTTCGTTTAAAATCCATGGGATACGTGTTCAGTTGAAAGAATCGCCCCGAAATTAACCGCAAAGGGATTGTATGACCAATAGTCAACGGTGAATTCTGTTCATGTGATTGTTGAAGGGAATTCATTTGTTCTGTGCTCGGGTATGAGGGAACATTGCATCATGACTGCACGACATTCTCTAAAATGCAAAGTGACTCAACTTGCAGAAGTTACGGTTACTCTTTTGTTGATGAATTTGTTTATTGATTCACTTGGCCAAACGGCCAGGGATACCGCACGATCGATTTCTGTCAAGAAAATAGCTGCACGTTTAGTAATTGATGGACAATTAAACGAAACGGAATGGCAACAGAGTGAAGTTGCAACCGGCTTTTACAATCAGTTTCCGAGCGACAAGGGATTGGCGGCCAATCAGACTGAGATTCGTATTCTGTTTAATGAATCGTACGTTTATTTTAGTGCTGTATGTCACTTTAATCCCGGATACGAGCCCGTGATTGAATCGCTAAAACGCGATAATCAATGGTGGCTAGGGGATGCTGTTTCCGTTATTTTTGACCCACAGGGTGCACGGGCAAATGGGATGATGTTCGCACTGAATTCAGCGGGGGCACAGGGGGATTGTACAGTGGGAAACCAGGTAACGGTAAGTACCTATAACTTGAACTGGGACGCTCAATGGTTTTCTGCGACGCGTAAACATAATGACAAATGGGTGGCTGAGATGGCTATACCGTTTGCCATGCTACGTTATAAGCAAGATAAAGATCAATGGATTGTCCAATTTATCCGATATGACACAGAGTATAATTCAATATCAACTTGGAACCATGTACCCATTAACCTGGCGAACTTCAACTTACTGAAGGCTGGGAACCTGGAGTGGAAAGATGCTTTGCCAAAGTTTAAAGGAAACGTTTCGTTGGCACCTTTCCTGACAACTGGGGCAACACAAGTCAATGGCGAAAGCAAACCTGATTACTCCGGAAAGGCTGGACTTGATTCAAAAATTGCGTTAAACACCTCACTGAATCTTGACGTCACCATAAATCCGGATTTCTCGCAAGTAGATGTGGATCAACAAGCGGTAAACCTGACTCGTTTCAGTTTATTCTTTCCCGAACGTAGGTTCTTCTTCTTGGAGAATGCCGACATGTTCTCGAATATGGGGGTGCCGGTTATCAGACCGTTTTTCTCTCGCAGGATTGGCCTAAAGAATGGCAACATTGTGCCGCTAGCTGGAGGTTTGCGCTTAACAGGCAATGTCAATCCGAATTTGCGTATCGGAGTGATGAATATGACAGAACAACCAACGGATACTACGCACAATAACTTCACGGTAGGTGCTTTTCAGCAAATACTCTGGAAGAATTCAATTGTGCAGGGTTTGTTTACAAATGTCCAGACAATGGGAAATAGCGAAACTAAAGCGCTCAAGTACAACCGGACAGCAGGACTTGAACTTAAGTACCTTACTGAGGATAGAAAATGGAATATCATAGGGAGGTATCATCAAGCATTTCGAGATGACATTGACCAGGATAATCGGTACCTACATTTTGGAGCAACCTACAATACCCAGAAGTGGTTTATCGATATTAATTACTTGAACCTTGGACAAAATTATGTGAATGACTTGGGCTTTACCCCACGTCTTTTTCAGTATGATCCACTAAAGGACAGTATAGTGCGAGTCGGATTTGTTGAAAATTTCTCGGAAGTGTACTACCGAATGTTTACCCAGGATGGGAGTAAGGTTTCCTTTCATGGTCCTAAACTTACATCGGATATATATTTCCGGGGCGGGAATGCAATTAATGAATCGGATGTTCTTTTGATCTATGAAGTGAACTTTCGGAATCAGAGTTACCTGAGTTTTGGTGCGCGAGACAATTATGTGGATCTTTTCTACCCAGTGTATTTGCTGGACGGTGATTTTGAGCCTTTGCCTGCCATTTCTTATCACTTCACCGCATCCGAATTCAATTACCAGTCGCGCCCGGCCAATACATTTTCGTATGCATTGACCTTAAATTACGGCCAGTTTTACAGCGGAAAAAGGTTGAGCGTAAACCCTGAGATTAAGTTGAGGATCCAACCCTTCGCAAACCTTAGGGCTTACTACAGCTACAACGATATAAAACTTACCGGATTGTATGGCGAAGGAACGTATCACTTGATTGGATCCAGTGTGGAGCTGCTTTTCTCTACAAAAATGTTTTGGACAACCTTTTTTCAGTACAACACGCAGAGCGATAACGTCAACATCAACAGCCGGTTTCAGTGGAGGTTTAGACCACTTTCGGATTTGTTTGTGGTGTATACCGATAACTATACAAATGACTTTGTCAATAAAAACCGAGGTATTGTGGTGAAGTTTGTGTATTGGTTCAGAGTAAATAATTGATGACGTGAAGTTTGGTGGATTCCGCTTTGCCCCATGCTTAGCCCTGTTGGTCCGGACATGGGCAGGACGTTGGTCGGGAGTTTCCTCCCGGCCCGATCGGAGCGCCGCAAGTGATATGTAAACGAACCTGAGGTCCATACGACATCGGTGATTTGACTTGCTCGGGCAAGCGAAGCCGTCGGCGGCTCATCAGGCATTCGGGCAGGAATGTTCGGACCCAGGGGTACTAAAGTAGTAGCCGGGAAGTACACGTTGAATAGTCGATGGTCGATAGTCCATGGTCCATAGTCCATGGTCGATAGTCGATAGCCCGGTATCCCTAAGGACCTAGTCCCTGGTCCCTGGCCCCTGATCCCCGGTCCCTATTTCCGCCGGAAGAAAATGTAATCAGTTGCTATCGGGGGAATGCCCGCCTGCCTGAAATCTGAGATAATTTGCCCCCGATGATGCGTGGTGTGGTTGGCTACGTGAAAGAGAATGTCGCGCACGGAATTCGTGAAGGACTGCCCCCTGGAGTTCTGGTAAGTAATCACGGACTCCAAATCCACGGTCTCCAGGATCTTCAGCGTATTGTCGAAATTGGTGTCGTCAATGCGTGCACACTGCTCCAGAGCATGCTGTTGCTGTACGCCAAAGGCCTCCAGCTTGAGTATCCGGGCATTCCAAATCTGGTGTGCGTTCAGCATGTGGTTGAACAGGGGGAAACTCCGCTGGGGGAGGTGAGGCTGGTGCTGCCTGAATTCTTCAATCAGCTTTTGGTTGAAGTGATGATGGTACGTAAAGATGTCCTTGAATAGCGCGATCATGGCCGGCGAGGTTGGTTAATAAAATTAAGGCTTCCTGCGGATTTCTGTATCTCTAAACGGCGCGAGCGCTGCCCGAATGTATTTCTTCTTAAAAATAGAAACATATTGGGTGCGGCTCCGTATACCCACGAAAAAACGCCCTTTATGAAGACATACCTTGGCGAATTGGAAGAGTTGGTCCTCCTGACCATCGTAGCCTTGGGCGACCAGGCCTACGGGGTGGCCATCCAGCAGGACCTGGAGCACCGCTGCAACCGCCCGATCACCATCGGCGCCCTGCATGCAACGATCGCACGACTGGAAGAAAAGGGCTTTCTCAAATCCTGGTTGGGCGGGGCCACCGCCGAACGGGGAGGGCGCAGCAAGCGGTTCTATGAAATCACACCATCGGGCAGAAAGGCGGTAACCGAGGCCAAACTTCTTCGCGATGGATTGTGGCAACTGGTAAAACTCAAACTCCAGCCATGAACAACAAACCTCCAAAACTTGCTCGTCGGCTCCTGGAATGGTGGGGCGGCGCTGCTTCCGTGGATGACTTACTGGGCGACCTCGACGAGTGGTACGCCATCAACTCGGGCCGCTATTCACCCCTGCGTGCCAAAGCCATTTACTGGGGCCAGGCGCTTTCGCTGTGCCTGTCGTACGGGCTCCGGAAACGAAAACGCGATGCAGCCAACAGTGTCTATGCATCTTCCGGGTTCTCCGTAGACATGCTTCGCAACTACCTTAAGGTCTCCGTACGTTCGCTCTACCAATACAAGTACTTTTCCTTGATCAATGTCTTCGGCCTCGCCATCGGCATGTCCGTGAGCCTTTTGCTGATTGCGTTGGTGAGCTACGTGAAGACGTACGACAACTTTCATGAACACCGGGCCAGTATTTACACCATTACCAGTGAACGTACGGAGGGTGTCGAACAGCGCGAATATGCCACGGCTCCCGTCTTGTTGGCCCAGGCATTGAACAATCAGGCTGATGTCCAGGAGATCGTACGCATCCAGGCAGGTTTTGACGAGAATATCCGATTGGAACGCGGAGCTTTATCCCTTCGGGGGTACTATGTGGACCCCAGCTTCCTCCGTGTATTTACCTATGACGTCCTGCAAGGAGATGGGCAAACGACGCTTTCGACACCCAGTCGGGTTATCCTGACCGAGTCAGCGGCCCTCCGGATTTTCAGTACAACAGACGCACTGGGCAGAACCCTGGAACTGGAGCAAGGTGGCCTGCTGGAAGTTGGTGCGGTCATGAAGGATCATCCCATCAATTCCCACTTCAAATTTGAACTGCTGATCGCCTACGCAACACTGGCTCCGCCTTCGGCTTCCCTCACAGACCAGTGGATGAATTATGGGCGTGAGTATGTCTACGTGCGCCTGCGTGAAAACGGAAATGTGGATCATGTCCGCGACGTATTGAACCAAACATCCGAAAGTGTGTACGCGGGCCTGCCGGTGAAGGCGGTATTTCATGCGGAACCGTTGCTGGGCATTGCCATGGGGCCGGATTATCGGCAGGCAATCGGGCCCAAGTGGGAGATGTCGGGCATGATCGTATTCATGGTCATCGCTGCCCTCATTTTGCTTC
>JAYRXB010000480.1:0-4295 GCA_041917735.1 Cyclobacteriaceae bacterium | reverse complement strand
ACGAAAGCGTATTCACCGTAGCGGTACAGCCGGGAGAGTAAACCGATTGTGTCCACCAGAAGAAGTTGGGCGTGCACCGGATCCGTAGTCACCGCTTCGCTGTAGCGGAGCGTAGTTCCGGTGAACCCACCTTGAATCGCGTTCAGGTTCGAGTCAGCGATTTCATGTGGCGCCACGATGAATTTCATGTGGTCTTTATGGTCATTCATGAAGGGAAGCAGCACCGCCATGTCTTCGGGCCACGCACTGCCAATTACCATGATCGTTTGGTTGCCCTTGAACTTCTCGGCTGCCGGGATTTTTTCTGCCTGCACAGCGATTTCCGACACACGATCAAATCGTGTATCACCGGCCACGGTAACCGAAGAAATGCCCAGTCCGTTCAGCAACTCCTGAGAGGCATCATTTTGTACAAAGAACCTGGTGAAGTGCTTCAGCATTTTCCGGAACAGCGAGCCGTGCGGCTTGAAGAATACCTGATCGGATCGAAAGATGGCGGAGATGGAAATGACGGGTACCTGGTGCCGGTGAAGGGCCTCCGTGTAATGATACCAGAATTCATACTTGATAAAGATGGCAACGGCAGGGCGAACGCGGGTGACAAGCCACTCGGCGTTCGCTTTTGTGTCCCACGGCAGGTAGAAGATGTAGTCAGCTCCTGCGTAATTCTTTCGTACCTCGTAACCGGAAGGAGAAAAGAAGGTTAGGAGAATCTTTACTGCCGGCCTTTGTGCCCGCAGCGCTTCGATGACCGGGCGTCCTTGTTCAAATTCTCCCAGGGAAGCGCAATGGAACCATGCGATCGGCGCGGCTTTGGGTAACGGAAAGGTTTCCTGCAACCTGTTCGATTGCTGGCGCCGACCGTTGCGGAATGCGCGGGCTTTTGGGTTGACCAGGGCGGCGATGGAATATACCATGCGAAGGACGCCAAGTCCTAGATCGTACAGGAGGGTGTTCATGGTCAGTTCCCAAAGATAGCCGTTCCGGTTTCTTTCCGATGGGGTCTATTTCAGAGTTTCTGGCTGTTTGGCTATCTTTCGTGAAACTTCCCAAGTAACCATGAAAAAACTATTTGCACTCATTGTTCTCGCATCCGGTCTAGCGGCCTCAACCCCAGTGTGGGCCCAGGCAGACCTGGAGCAGTTGCTGAAGGGTAGCCAGGCTGACGCCAACTACCTCGCCCAGGGATACCTTGAGCCAGCCCTTAACGCGATTGGCAGCGGGTTGAACCAGGGATGGTATAACACGGCAGCCAACCATAAGAAGTTTGGCTTCGACCTTACGGTTTCCTTAAGTTCCATTCAGTTTCCTTCCGAGGATCTGACCTATTTCGTTGACAATTCGAAGTTGCAGACCTTTCAGATTGTTGGTAATCCCAACGCACCGACTTTTGTGGGTTCGGATGTTGCACCCACCTACGCCTATAAAGCCCCATTGACCGGCACCTTCCAGGGACCTCCCGGTGTCAATGTCAGCAGCCTTCCGCTGGGTGGTTTACCCCTTCCCATTTTCAACCTGGGTATCGGCCTGATGTGGAATACGGACCTCAAGATCCGCTGGGCTTCGTTCAACCCTTCGGGAGGTGCCAATGTCAACCTCTTTGGTCTTGCCATTCAGCATGACATCAAGCAGCATATCCCGGGAATTAAGGAACTTCCTTTTGACCTCTCGGCGTTGGTCGGCTACACGTCATTCAGTTCAGAAGTGGGATTTGACCCGGCCTTCCCGGATCAGAAAGGCAAGACCGACTTCAGTGCAACGACCATCCAAGGTTTGATTGGTAAGAAGTTCTCTGTGCTTACCGTCTACGGTGGAGTAGGATACAACTTCTCAAGTGGATCCTTCAAGGCAACCGGTACGTATTCGGATGGTGTAACGGGCAATACCTTCGTAGATCCGATCAATACAACATCCAGTGTATCGGGTCCGCGTTTCACCGGAGGACTTCGCTTGAAGCTGGCGGTGTTCACCCTGCACGGTGACTACACGTTCCAGCGCTACAACACGATCACCGTCGGATTCGGTATCGCCGTTCGCTAAGGCAGCGGAACAATTGCCCAGAGAGCCTTCGTTACCTTCCCAGGAACGAAGGCTTTCTCTTTTCTATGAAAGCCTGCATTCCTTCCTTTTGATCCTGGCTGGCGAAGGTCAGGTAGAAATTTTTCCGCTCAAACATCAATCCTTCATCCAGCAAGGTTTCGAAGGAACGATTGACGGCCTCTTTGGCCAGCTGGACGGCAACCGGTGACATGGCTGCGATTTCCTTGGCGAGTCCGATGGCTTCCTGCAGGTAGAATTCTACCGGCACAACTTTGTTGACCAGTCCGTAGAAATGCGCCTCCTGGGCAGAAAGAAACCTGCCGGTAAGAATAAACTCCATGGCTTTGGCTTTACCGAGTGCCTTGGTCAGTCGCTGCGTTCCCCCAGCGCCTGGAATGGTCCCGATCTTGATTTCAGGCTGGCCGAACTTGGCTGTTTCAGAAGCGATGATCATGTCGCAGGTCATGGCAAACTCACAACCGCCGCCGAGCGCAAACCCGGAAACCGCTGCGATGATGGGTTTCTTGGTCTTTCGGATCTGATCCCAGGTGCTGAACTGGTCGAGCACGAGCATATCGATTGCGCTTTTGTCGGCCATTTGCTTGATGTCTGCACCCGCAGCAAAAGCCTGTTCGTTACCCGTGATGATGATGACACGTACCTGGTCGTTCTTGTCCAGCTCCTGCAGCGCGTCACGAACCTCCTGCATCAGCTGGGGGTTGAGCGCGTTGAGTTCTTTGGGACGATTCAGTTCGATCAAGGCGATCTGGGGTGCTGCCTGGGCATTGACTTTGATGAGTTCCATAGCGGTTACGTTGAATTGCAAAGCTAAGATAAATTGGCCGGGCCAACCTCCGCAGGGTGCGGATTGTTATTTTTACACCGAACCACTTCCATGAAAGTACTTTTTGTTTGCCTGGGAAACATCTGCCGCTCACCATTGGCCGAGGCCCTCTTTGTTCACAAGATCCGCAGCCAGGGTGTGGCGGAAGAATTTGAAGTCGATTCCTGCGGCACAAGCAGCTACAATGTCGGTGACGGGCCGGATGACCGGACGCTGAAGAATGCCCATCGCAATGGCGTTGAAATAAACCATGTAGCCCGCCAATTGAGACGCGCAGACTTGTCACATTACGATCATATCCTGGTCATGGACAGCAAAAACCATGAGCAGGTACTTGCTGTCAGCGACCCGGCGCACCATGGGAAAGTGCGGATGATGCGTCAGTTTGACCCGGAAGGGATGGGTGACGTTCCGGATCCGTATTGGGGAACGGAAGATGATTTCCAGGAAGTATTTGAGATTCTCGATCGATCGGTGTCAGGCCTCCTTGACCACCTGCTGAACGGTGGCCGTCGTTAGCGCTTGACGAGTACCTGCAGTGTTGACCTGGAGGATTGCTCCAGGATGACGCCCGGGAGTCCGCGGTATTGGGCATACGTGGCGTCATCATAATTCTTGACCGTAATCAGGGTAAGTCCGGTATTGTAGTACACCTTAAAATCTTCAGAAAGCTTGTCAATCAAACGAAGGACTTTGTCTTCCCGGAAGTCGACGCAGAACGAAAATGAAATGGCGGAGTTCTGCATGACGTTGATCTTGAGGTTTTCACTGCTAACCGCATGAAAGATCAGGCTTAGCTGGTGTTCATCCACAAACGTGTAATCCGTAACGCCGCAGGAAATCAGGCACTGATTTTCCTTGAATACGATGAGGGGTGGAAGCCGGTCGACCCGCGTTTCGTGAATGCGCGTGCCGGGGAGAGAGGGGTCATCGAAATTCTTGACAAGCAAGGGTATCCCCCGGTTGGCGAGCGGCTTGATTGTCTTCGGATGAATAACCGAAGCTCCGTAGTACGTCATCTCGGCCGCCTCGCGGAAGGGAAGTTCATGGAACGGTTTCGCCGCAGGTATCCGTTTCGGGTCGGCGTTCATGACGCCAGGCACATCCTTCCAGATGGTAACGTTTTCCGCACCCAGGCATGACCCAAAGATGGCTGCCGTATAGTCAGACCCCTCACGCCCCAAGGTGGTGGTGAAGCCATCGGGTGTTCCTCCAATGAAACCCTGCGTGATCAGCACCTTTCCGTCGAGGGAAGGTGCCAGGTCACGTATCTTTTTCTCCGTGAGTTCCCAGTCTACCCGGCCTTCGCGATACGTACGATCCGTCTTGATGTAAAGTCGGGCATCAATCCATTCGCAGGGCACCCCCGTTTCGGCCAGGTAGGCTGCAACGATCCGCGTTGATACCAATT
>JAYRXB010000479.1:0-7796 GCA_041917735.1 Cyclobacteriaceae bacterium | reverse complement strand
TCGCCGATCACTACCAGGCCGCCCGGCACACCCGAAACGCCAACATGGACATCGATAAACTCACCGATCAACTTGCCGACGAAAACGCCGGTCGCCTCGAAGAGGAGCAGGAACGACGTCTGATTCGATCGATGGCCATGCTTAACGACGAACAACGCGAACTGCTAGTCCTGACGCGCTTCACCCACTTAAGATACGAGGAGGTAGCCACGCTCCTGAATACTTCGGTCGCCAACATTAAAGTGAAAGTGCACCGTGCCATTGGCAAGCTTCGTGAAAACTATTTCGAACTCGAAAAGATCTGATTATGGAACGCGAAAAACTGGAGTCCCGGCTGATCGATTACATCGACGGAAGATTAACAGAAACCGAGCGTGTCGCGCTGGAGCAACAGCTCAGCCGAAACCCGGAGGCCTTCCGGCTTTACGAACAGCTTCGCGAAGTAATGAAAGCCATGGACCGGTCGGCGGCCCTGGAGCCATCCGCAGGTATGCGAAGCCGGTTCGACAGGATGCTGGCTGAGGAACTGGCACATCAACCCTCTGGCCGCCAGGTGTTCTTCCGCCCTGCTTTCTATCGCGCCGCGGCCGCCGTTGCCCTCGTGGCGGCAGGAATCGCCGGCGGCTATTGGATCTCCCTGCAACAGCGCCAAAACGACGAAATCATCGCCATCCGAAAAGAGATGGAATCGACCAAGCAGATCATGCAGGCCATGCTCCAAAATCAGTCGTCGGCAAGCCAACGCCTGCAGGGAGTAACCGTGGCGATGCAATTTTCGGGCGCCGATGACGATGTGGTAAACGCCCTGGTGCGCGCCATGAACGAAGACCCCAGTTCGAATGTGCGCCTGGCTGCGCTGGATGCATTGGCCACCTTCAGCCAGGAACCGGATGTTCGGAAAGCACTCATCACCTCGCTTTCCACCCAAACCGATCCATTGGTCCAGATTTCCCTGATTCAACTCCTGGTTCGACTGAAAGAGAAAAGTGTTCTCAAAGACCTGGAGCGCATGGTGGAAGACGAGACCAACCTCAAGGCGGTGAAAGACGAGGCCTACAACGGCATTTTGAAACTATCCTGATGCAAGAACTTCTAATCCCATTACCCATGAAATCCACAATTTTTTCAATTGCCTTGATCCTGGCCTTTTCGCTCGCCCAGGGGCAAGAGTACAAAGTCAACAAAAGCTCCGGCCGTCTCGAACTCAAAATCGGACGCGTTACGGTGGAGGGCTACAATGGCAATGAAATAATCTTTACAGGCCATGATCGTGACAAAAAAGATGACGAACGCTCCAAAGGACTGAAGGAAATCAGTGGCCTGGGCATCGATGACAACACCGGCCTGGGAATCAATGTTGAGGAAAACGGAAATACCATCGTTGTTCGTCAACTGCGCAAAATGAACTCCCCGGACATTCACATCCAGGTACCCAAAGGTGTAACCATTGCTTACTCTTTTGAATCGCAGTATGGCGGTGATGTTATCTTCCGCAACCTGGAATCGGAGATTGAGTTCTCCTCCAACTACAACTCGCTGGAGATGACGAATGTAACCGGCCCGGCTACGGTGAAAACAATTTATGGCCACGTGGAAGCCACGTTCGACCAGAATGTCAAGGGTCCCCTGTCCATTGTCTCGGTCTATGGCTACGCTGATGTCGCCTTGCCTACCACGATCAAGGCCAACCTCAGACTCAGCACGTCCTACGGCGAACTGTACGCCTCCCCGGACTTCAAGATCGAGATGGATCGAAGCCGCGAAGATGAAAACCGCGTCATCGGAAAACTCAACGGCGGCGGTATGACCGTCGACATCAGCAGCAGCTACGGCAAGGTGTACCTGCGCAAGAAGTAAGATCAACCATTTCACTGCTTCCCCTATGCGACATCTTGGAATCCCATTGCTTCTCCTGGTTGCCTCCGCTTCCCTGGCCCAGACCCGCATCGAAAAATCCATACCGGTGAAAGCCGGGCAACACGTCCGCTTTCACTTCGACTACCCGGAAATGATCCGGGTGTCGACATGGGACAAACCCGATATTGGAATCCGGGGTACAGTAAGCATCAATGACGGCGAAAGTGACGATGCATTCATGCTGGACACGTCTGTCGACGGCACTTCCCTTGACGTGCGCGGCCGGATCAAGGATATGGACAAACTTCCCCATCGCATCACCGTAGTGAATGATGGCGTGAAAACGACATTCAAGAATGAAGCCGAATGGAAAAAATTCCGCCAGGAGAACGGCAAGTCTGGGTACGACATGGTGAATCGCGGTGTTGACATGGACATCACGCTGGAAATTTTCGTTCCGGCGCGCATTGCCACCCAGGTCGTCTCCGTCTATGGCATGGTTGAAGTGCGGGGATTTGAAGGTCCGCTCAAGGTGGAAGCCACATACGGTGGCGTGGATGCCGCCATCCAGGAAAGCACCACGGGTGAGCTCGTGGCAGAAACCAACTATGGCCACATCTACAGCGACCTGAAAATATCATTTGATCCCTCCCGAACAGGCGAAGAAAACTTTCACACGCTGGTATCCGCCAAGCCCGGCACCGGACCTGCCTATCGGTTCGAGTCGGCGTATGGAAATGTGTACCTGCGCCGAAGCAATCCGTAACCAATTCGGACTTGCCCGGTAACAAAAGAAAAACAACAACATGAAAAAGCACCTCACTCTTTTGACACTACTTTTCACAATCACCTCCGTGGCATTCGCACAGGAATACAAGCTGGCGAAGAGCAGCGGCAAACTGGTGATCAAAGATGTCAACCACCTCACCCTGGAGGGAACTACCGGAAATGAGATTGTGTTCGTTTCCCTCGATGGCCGGCAGGACAAGGACAGCCGTGCGGCTGGATTAAGAGCCATCAGCAACACGGGCCTGGAAGACAACACCGGTGTTGGGCTCGCGGTGGTCGACAAAGGCACCACGTATGAAGTTTACCAGCTGAAGAAAATGGACGGCCCACGCGTAAAAATTCTTGTGCCCAAGGGAGTCTCCATTTCCATCAGCCACTCCTCGCCGTATGGTGATGACATCAAGCTCAAGAACATCGAAAGTGAAATTGAATCTTCTACGGTACACAACGGCATTCACCTGGATAACGTGACCGGACCAATGAACATCAAGACCGTTCACGGAGAAATTGAGGCCGACTTCAACACCAGCATCAAGAGCCCCATCCGCCTGGTTTCTACCCACGGCCCGGTGGACATAACCCTACCCCAGGCTACCAAGGCCACGCTGACCCTGAGCACCAACTACGGAGAAATCTTCGTGGACCCCGCACTGAAAATGGAAGTCGAGCGCCAGGGCGACATGGTGAAATACAGTTCCAACAGCGTGAACGGAAAGATCAACGGCGGCGGCATCGAGATTGAATTGAAGTCCAATCACAACAGCATTTACCTTCGAAAGAAGTAACATGAAGCCGATAGCTTGCTTCTTCCTGGCGCTGCTTGCCGGCGCCACCACTGGCCTGGCCCAGATGCGCATCGAGAAGTCGGTGCCGATCCGGGCGGGCCAGCGGCTCGTACTCAACGTCGACTATCCCGACGTTCAACTGCAAACCTGGGACAACCCGGACATCCAGATCACCGGCACGGCCAGCATCAACCACGGAGAACACGACGATGCGTTTCAGCTTGACATCGCCTCCACATCCGAGGCCGTAACGGTCACCTCCCAGCTCAAAGACAAGGACCGCATCCCGGAACGCATACTCATCAAGCGGGACGAACAAGAGTATTTCTTCAAGACGGCAGACTTTCACGATCCGGAAGTGCAAAAGTTCCTAGCGGAGAAAAGCGGCGACTATGCATTCCGTTCAACCGGTGTCCACCAGGAAATCAAACTGACAATCTTCGTTCCTCGCCATACACCCGTGGAAGTTAATGCCAAGTATGGAGTGCTGGAAGCCGTTGGCGTAGGGTCGCCCCTCAAGGCCGTCAGTAAATATGGGGTAGTGGATGTTACCGTAGCCCAAGCCTTTGCGGGGAGCATCGTCGCCCGTTGCCAGTACGGTGAGATTCTCACCAACCTTGATGCAAAATTTGACCGGGCTACGGGTACCGCCAAATCTGACAAGCGGTGGACGGAAATCAGCACCCGCCTGGGGTCAGGCCCAGCCTATCACCTCGAGTCCAAGTACGGCAACGTGTACGTCAGGAAAAGCAAATAAGTCCAATCAGTCAGCCAGGCTCCTCCACAAATACAATGTGGCGTATGCTTCCCAACCGCGGTACTTTCCAAAAATCCGCTTAACCTTCTCAAGCGTTGGTTTCGACTTCAGTCCAAGCTGCTGCTTGATGGCATTGTGAAGTCCGGCATCTTCGAGGGGAAAAGCATCGGGATACCGGTACGTCTTCATGAGCGCATAATTGGCCGTCCAATTGCCGACTCCTTTGATACCCCGCAACTTTGCTTTCGCCTCCTCCAGCGGCAAACCGAGAAGTTTGTCGCGGGAGATGTCACCGTCCAGGAAAGCCCTTGCGATATTGATGGTATAGGCCGCCTTTTGCCGGGAGAATTGCAGGGCAAGCAGCGCTTCCGGCTGGATAGCACTCACCACGGCAGGTGTTGGAAAAACATAGTGCGGCGTATCCGCCCAGGCTACTTGTTCGCCAAAACCGGCGACAAACCTCGCTTTGAGTGTGTATGCAAACGCCAGGTTAATTTGCTGACCCAAGACCGCCCACACCATTGACTCAAAGAGATCGGGCTGACCCACGATGCGATACCCATAATATTTTTTCACCAACGGCTTCAACAGGTCATCCTTGCGCGCCATTTTGTAGAATGGCTTGAGATCAGCAGTCAAATCAAACCAGTTGCGCACATAATCCTTCAGGTAGGCCGCTCCGCTCCTGGTTACGGATCCACGCAATACTTCCAATCCCAATCCTTCTCCCGTTTGCTTCACGCGAAATACCACCGGGCTTCCATCGACGACAAGCGCTTTGGTCACGGCATCTCCATCCACCCGGTGCAATACCTCCTTCGGCGATCGCCGCAGGAATGTCAAGGAGTGCCTGAAATCAAAATCATCGGGTGTCTCAATCAACTCCACCCCCAAATCTAACCAACTGCCTGAAGCGCTTTTGCACCTCGGTGCTTTATTTTGAAAAAAGCAATTATCGGGTTGAGCGCACCTATGACATCACCTTCTTTTGAACCATGAAACAAATCTCAGACTTGCCATGGACTGACCTCCTTCACGAACTTGACCAAAGCGGCTTCGCCCGAATTCCGCAGCTGCTTGCCCCGGAGGAATGTCATGAACTGAGCAGCCAATACCACACCGGATCGTTGTACCGAAACACCATTTCCATGGAGCGCTATCGCTTCGGAAGAGGGGAATACAAGTACTTCGCATATCCTCTTCCGCCACAGATTGCACGGATTCGCACGGATGTGTACACGCCACTTTCACAGCTAGCCAATAAATGGATGCAGGCTTTAGGGATTGCCATTTCGTATCCAGAGACTCATGCTGAATTCCTTGACCAGTGCCATGAGGCAGGCCAAACCCGGCCCACGCCGCTAATTCTGAAGTACGAGAAGAGCGGGTACAACACGCTGCACCAGGATTTATACGGAGCGATTTACTTCCCATTCCAGGTGGTTGTTCTCCTCACCGAGCCAAGCAAACACCATGAGGGTGGCGAACTGATTTTTGTGGAGCAGTTGCCGCGTGCGCAGTCTAAAGCTACCGCGGTTACTCCACACCAGGGTGACGCGGTCATCTTCACCACCAACTTTCGGCCTGTACAGGGAACACGGGGGTGGTATCGGGCACGCATGAAACACGGGGTGAGCCCGGTGACCGCAGGAACCCGCTACGCCTGCGGGATCATCTTTCACGATGCAGCATGATAAGCCACAGTAACCTGACCACAGCTGAACTCCGCGACCTGATGAAATCCGGAAGAATCACCCTGGCGGGAAACCGCAAGCTTAAGATTTATGGATTGCTTACCTGCGGATCCGGCAAGCGAATGAAACGTGAAAACCGCGTTTTCTTCTCGGATGCCGATGAGGCGCGAAGGGCAGGCTATCGCCCTTGCGGAAATTGCATGAAGCGGGCGTAATACATCCCGTTGTATCTTGTGCCAAACATGCCTGGCGAACCTGACTCGGGGCCAATGAATAAATCGACCTTCATCATCAAAGGGATGGATTGCCCTTCCGAAGAAGCACTCATAAAGATGAAGCTCCGTTCCTTTAACAATATCTCCCAGTTGGAATTTGACCTGGAAAACCGGAGACTCACCGTGTACCACCGCGGATTGACTCGGGAGATCGAGAGCTCCCTAAACGACCTGGATCTTGACTCCAGCAAGATAGAAACTCAGACAATCGACGATAACCTCCCTACACCGTCCAAGATGGACGAGCAGTATGTACTTTGGATAGTCCTTGCGATCAACTTCGGTTTCTTTCTGGTAGAGGGGCTCGCCGGGTTTCTATCCGGATCCATGGGGCTTGTGGCCGATGGATCTGACATGCTGGCTGATGCGATCGTCTATGGCCTCAGCTTGTATGCCGTCCACAAAACTGTGACGGCAAAACGAAACGTCGCCCGGCTCAGCGGGTACTTTCAGCTGATCCTTGCTTTCGCTGGCTTTCTTGAAGTGATCCGGCGTTTCATGGCAACCGACAGCCCGCCTGCTTCTTTCACCATGATCATGGTCTCGCTCTTTGCCCTGCTTGGCAATGCGACTTGCCTTCTTTTGCTGAAGCGTGTCAACAACCGGGACACCCACATTAAAGCAAGCCTGATATTTACTTCCAACGACGTCATCATCAACATTGGCGTCATCGTCGCGGGGGGCCTGGTTTATCTTCTTGAATCGAACAAGCCGGACCTGATCGTTGGAGCCATTGTTTTCTTGATCGTTATCCGGGGAGCATTGAGAATACTCAAGCTTTCAACTGAATAAACCCTGCGCCGTAAAACCTACACCGTTGGAACACAAACACATGACATTGGAGCACGTAGCCATTTGGACAGAAAACCTTGAGGTTCTCAAGGCTTTCTACGAACGCTATTTCGGGGGCAAAGCCAATCCCCTCTACATAAACCCGTCAACCGGATTCCGCAGTCACTTCATCACGTTCCGTTCCGGTGCCAGGCTGGAAATCATGCAAAAGCCCGGCATCCCCGCGAACGCAAACGACACGATCTCCAACCAGCATCAGGGATTCATTCACATAGCCTTCAGCGTCAGTAGCCGCGAAGAAGTTGACGAAAAAGCCATCGAATTCCGCGCGGCCGGGATCCCCATTTTACGCGGACCGCGCACAACCGGCGATGGTTACTATGAATTTGAAGCCCTGGACCCGGATCAGAACCGGCTTGAAGTGATGTGCAGGCTATAATACAGGTTCTTCTAACCTGTAACCCAGCACTGGCACGGCTACTTCTTTAATTCCGCAGAGGCTTTCATCTGCTCGGCAACCAGCAACACAAAGTCCTTGCCCTTGATAAACCCTTTGCCCATCTCCGCCTCGTACTTGTCGGTGATGCCCAAGCCGGGAATATCCTGCACATTCGTGCCTTTCTTCAGCGCGGCTACTACCTGATCGCGAATATCAACCAATTTATCGCGAAGGGCCTTCACGTCTGCACGACTTGCCACCATCCCATGCCCCGGAATGATCCTGGTGTTGTCATTGGCCAAGCCATAAATTGCATCAAGCGTATTGATAAAACCACTCAGTGATCCACCGCTCCCGACGTCAATGAAGGGGTAACCATAGCGGACAAATGCATCGCCGGTATGAATG
>JAYRXB010000478.1:0-3377 GCA_041917735.1 Cyclobacteriaceae bacterium | reverse complement strand
GGGATGCGGACCATACCATCCGGTGCTTTATCATAACCGGGTGTCCGGGTTATCGATGACACCGGCACGACTACGCCGGGCTTGAGGTATGCGTACGTCTCATCGATCATCTCACCCTGCGCAAAGGCCTGAACAACAAACTTGCCTTCATAGTGACCAAATGCCTGACGAACGTTGATCAATTGCTTACCGCCGGCAAAGATCAATGGCTTCTTCTCGTAGGATGGATCGCCCGCCCATACCTTGACCTGCTGGGCATCCGCGCTTATAGCCAACACACCATTCGCTAACTCCGCGCGAACACTTACCGGAAATTCCGCCAGGCAACCTGCTTGGCCTTCGTTGTTGGTACCCAGGTAACGGCTGTCGAAGGCGTCCAGCCATCCATGAACTACCTGTTTTTGCGCCTGCTTCGTCACCATAGCTTCCTCGTGATGCCACAAGTCAACCCAATGCCACCCCTCCCGGGTCTTTACCTCCATCAACGGACCGCGATAACCCCCAGGCTTCACACTATACACCG
Source organism: Cyclobacteriaceae bacterium (assembly GCA_041917735.1). GTDB lineage: Bacteria > Bacteroidota > Bacteroidia > Cytophagales > Cyclobacteriaceae > ELB16-189. Next base: position 2,854 of record JAYRXB010000478.1, on the reverse strand, counting down.
TATAGACATGCTTGCGTGCCGCAGGCCAACTGTTCACCCACAGGCTGTCGGGCAAGGTCGGCACCAGCGGAGTCAAGGCCGGTGAATGGAACACCGAGGAGTTCTCCCGCAGGATCATGGATGTCTTCCCGAGGTAACGATACTGTTCCTCTTCGTAATCGGGATGCCCCGGCGCAAACTGGTTGATCTCCGTACCGTAGCCATTGAAAAATGCTGTGGCATACTCACGCTGGATGGGTTCCTTGAAAACTTCAGCCACCCGGAAGATTGCGAAATCGGGTTTGATGAGCTTGTTCAGGTTGAGCATCGGCGGGTAGTACAACGCGTTGTGCACACGGCCCGCGACGATACCTGGCATATCCCTGGGCACCGCCATCCCTTCGCTGTACATCACCACTCCCGGGCGTACGGCATCCGCGGCCAACTGCAGCTCACGCGACGACTCCCCTTTCGTATCAAGCACCACGCCGTCTGCCGAGGTAGCCCTGATCAGATCAGCCAACCCGTTCAGGTGCCCTTCTCGGCGCGTACTCTCGTCCCAGGGGTTGTAGCTGATGAAGAACTTTGTTCCGTGCTTGCGCAGCGAGTCGGCCAGCGTCCGCAACATGGGCAACCCACCGGGAAGGTCGCGGTACATGTCGAACTGGTTCCGGGGATCGAGCCCCAGCGTGGGCCATGTTGGCCATAAGCAGATAACGTCATCGCCGCCGTACAACCGCACGCCGCGCTGCTGGAACCTGCTCCAGTTGAATTGACCCGAGGCAATATCAAAATAGTCCTTGTCCCAGGCGCCCATCAGGTGCATGACATATGCATCGCGTATCCAACGCAAGTCCGGGCGATGGAACATGGCGTCATCGAATTTCTCCACGTCGTACAGTTTCTTCTCCTGGAAGCACCGGCGCAGTCCATTTTGCCACTCTCCTTCGAAATGTCCGATGAAGAAATTGTACTTCACCGATCCACCCGGGGCGATCACCGTCTCGAAGCGCCGCCGCGTAGCCTTTTCCCACGAATTGGGAATACGGCGCGTGAGCGCGTAGAGGTGCACGCCGCCGTACTGGTCGAGACTGATGTAGCCCAGGTCCCAGGCATTGTCAGGCACGATGACATTGACAGGCACCTTCCCGGGTCGGAACAAGTGTGTGCGTGAAAGCCGATGATCGCCCTTGCCGGTAATGAAAATATCGGTGGACTGCGGTGCCAGGGGGACCACATTGTGGAGCCGCAGCGTGTCTTTGGAAGTATTGAGGAAGGTGACCACGAGTGCCGCCTGGCCGGAGTCGGGTTTGGCGGTGGTGATTTGCAGTGGAGATGGTTCCGTTGAATTCGCCCATTTATCACCAAGTTGATAGGCTAACAAAGGACGATCGAGAAGGACGCTGTAGCCCTCGATGGCTACCTTTCTCGCCTTCCCGTCAGATACCTCCACGATCTGGCTAAACCCAGGCGTCAACGCTATGACCAGTGCAGCGGTAAGTACTCGAATCATGTGATCAAGATACCAACATTTACAGTTCGATGTGCTTGCTCGCCGTATCACACCATGCGCTACATAGAGGCACTAGCCCGCTCCTTTGCGGCTTAATTGCGCCTTACCGCCTTTGCGTGAGCAATTTATTCCGTCTTAATTCCATAAATTGTCAACGCTTCGTATGAAATACCTCCTGGCCATTGCGGTACTTGTTGTATTGGGGTCCTGCTCGTCGGGATCCAAGGCGTACCATACCGTAACGGTCCACAAGCCACGATACCACCACACCTGGTACAAGAAGAGTCGCTGGCACAAAAAGCAGCTTGGCCCCTTGCGCGTCGACCTCCACCCTTTCGGGGATAAGCAGGGGGCTAAGAAAGTAAGAGTGAAAGGATAGTAGTTCGTTCACGCAGCACTACAAGATTCCAATTGGCTGCGCCTCTAGTTGCGTCTGTGCGCCTCTGGGTGAAGCGCTCACAGTCCCTTCACCGCAAACTCCACGACTCTCCTCAACATCGGCTTTGTCGGGTTCACCTGTGTCATCTGCAAGGTCACCAACGACCCGAAAAACAGCGTCATCAACTGTTGCGTGATGTCACGGGTATTGCTCGTCTTTGTAAACTCCTTTTTGAACACACCCTCCAGGGCGCATTTCTCCATCAGCTGCTCGATGCTCATGATTTCTACGTTCTGGATATCGGGTACGTCCGGAAACAGCAGCTTTTTCTCTTCCGCTTTCAAGGGGAACGGTTTGGGCGGACGTTTGGGGCTCGACAAGTAGCCCACAAGACTCAGCATGATTCCGGGGTGTTGGTCAAAATCTTCGGATAGCTTGTCAAAGAGATAGATCACACCCTGCAGCCCCTCCTTCGGTCGCTCCCTGAGCTCCACCGTGCGGCGCAGGCACCACACACGGAAGTGATAGGCCAGGATGTCCTCCTTGACGGGGAAGTATTTGAACAACGTTACCTTGGAGATTTTCACCCGTTGGCAGATATCCTCAACGAAAAGGTCCTCGAAGGGCCTTCGGCCGATTAGTCTCAGGGTCTGATCGAGGACTGCCAGCTTTAGCCGGGCAGCCTTTTCTTTGCGAAGGCTCATACGTAGTTGGAACGGAAATAATACATTTAGGGTCAATAAGCCAAAACTTTACTCCATGAAACGTTTTTTCCTCCTGCTGATGGCTCTTGCGGTCGCCGCATGCCAGACCAAAGAACCTGTTGTGGGCCTTGTGGCCGACTCTGCCATGGTCGTTTCCGCACATCCCCTGGGCTCCCAGGTAGGTGCCGATATCATGAAGAAAGGCGGCAACGCCGTTGATGCAGCCATCGCGACACAATTTGCCTTGTCCGTAGTGTTTCCTGCGGCCGGCAACATCGG
>JAYRXB010000477.1:0-3661 GCA_041917735.1 Cyclobacteriaceae bacterium | reverse complement strand
GAACTGCGCTGGCAGTATGGCTACTTCTACGCCATTTTGTTTATGGTAGGAGTGACGCTCAGCATTTACCTCTGGTTCAGGCGCAAAGGATGGATGTAGTCGGGTATCCCTGACGATCATCATGACCGGCCCTCACAGATAAGGTGTATCTTACGGTAAATTGAGACTGAATCGTCATGGCTGACCGGCCTGCCACTCCCCAGCACGTCCAGCATGGACTCCCATTTCCCATAGGACCACGGTGTCGCGATGGTGGCGTCAACTTTTGCCTCTTTTCGCGCAATGCAAGGCGGGTGGAGTTACTTCTTTACCGCGATGCGAACGACAAGGAGCCGTTTCGGACCCTTTCGCTGGACCCTGCGGCCAACAGAACCTATCACTATTGGCATGTCTTTGTTCCCGGGATTGGCGCGGGCCAGTTGTATGCCTTCCGTGTTGATGGTCTTCACGATCCATCGCGGGGACACCGGTTCAACCCGAACATCCCGTTGCTCGACCCGTATGCGAAGTCTATCGCGTTTCCGCAATCGCGGTCGAAGTCGGGCAATGGCAAAGGCGCGCCCTGGAAGAGTGTGGTTTGCGACTTTTCAAAGTATGATTGGGAGGGAGATGAGCACCCGCGCACCCCGTTCTCGCAGACCGTCATTTATGAAATGCACGTCGCCGGGTTTACCAAGCATCCCAATTCAGGTTTACCCGACGGTAAGCGAGGGACCTATGCCGGTCTCAAGGAGAAGATTCCCTACCTCGCCGACCTCGGCGTGACGGCGGTCGAGTTGCTCCCGGTCTTCCAATACGACGACAAGCCCGGGCCCCAGGGCCGCAAAGACTACTGGGGGTATAGCCCGGTGTCTTTTTTTGCACTTCACCAGGGCTACAGCAGCAGCCCGACGTCGCTTGGTTCGCTCGACGAATTCCGCGACATGGTCAAAGCCTTGCACCAGGCGGGTATTGAAGTAATTCTCGATGTGGTGTTCAACCATACCGGCGAAGGCGGCGAGGATGGCCCCACGTATTCCTTCCGGGGCATTGACAACAGCGTCTATTACTCCCTGGAAGAAGGCAACCTCTCAAGGTACTCCAACTTCTCCGGTTGTGGCAACACGATGAACGCCAATCATCCCGCGGTGCGCCGAATGATTATCGATAGCCTGCATTACTGGGTGAAGGAAATGCATGTTGACGGCTTCCGCTTTGACTTGGCCTCCATTCTTTCCCGCGATCACCGGGGTCATATCATTGAGAATCCGCCAATCCTATGGGACATTGAGTCTGATCCCATCCTGGCAGGAACGAAACTTATCGCGGAAGCCTGGGACGCCGCAGGGTTGTACCAGGTAGGCACGTTCATCGGCGACAGTTGGAAGGAGTGGAACGGAAAATTCCGTGATGACGTCCGGAGTTTCATGAAAGGCGACAATGGCGTGATCAAGCGGTTTACCTCGCGGCTGGTCGGAAGCCCCGACATCTACGGTAAGGACGAACGCGAACCCGAACAGAGTATCAACTTCATCACCTGCCACGACGGGTTTACGCTCAATGACCTTGTATCGTATAACTACAAGCACAACGAGGCCAACGGCGAGAACAACCGCGACGGTACCGATCATAACCTGAGCTGGAATGGCGGCGTCGAAGGTCCTACCGACGACCCGGCCATCGAGACCTGGCGGAAGCAGCAGATCCGGAACTTCTTCGCGATTACGCTCCTGTCGGTGGGGGCACCCATGCTTTCGATGGGTGATGAGGTGAGGAGAACACAGCGCGGCAACAACAACGCGTATTGCCAGGACAGTGAAATCAGCTGGTTCGACTGGGACCTGGTAAAGAAGAACCAGGACCTTATCCGATTTGTCAGGGAGCTGATTCGCATGCGGTTGATGCGCGAGTCCGCCCAACAGCGGTATCCGATGAACTTGCGCGAAATGCTCGAGCAGCGGCTTATTGCGTGGCATGGGGTGCGGCTCAACGAACCGGACTGGTCCGATCATTCGCACGCCATAGCCTTCACGGTAACAAGCATCAGCGGAAATACACGCATGCATTACATGATTAACGCGTGGACCGAGCCGCTGGAGTTTGAACTGGAGCAACAAGGTAAGAGCACCTGGAAGCGATGGATTGATACCTCCCGCTCATCACCCGATGACATCATGGATTGGGATAATGCCGTCAACGTTACAACACCATCCTATACACTGAAGCCCTATCACGTGGTGGTTCTCGTCTCATTCCGGAGATGATCCGGCCCGGAAGGAACGATTTCAAGGATGTGAAAGTTAGGCGGTAGACCGCGATCGCGATGCAGGTAGGCGGAAATCGAATATCTTGAGCCCCATATGAACCCACTGGTACACATTGCCGAATTCAACAACCTTCCGAATGTCAGGGAGAAGCTCTTTCAGGCGGGGATGACCAAGACCTTCCAGGAAGGCGACGTGATCCTGGATGAACAGATGCGCATCCGGGCAATACCGATTGTGACGAAAGGGAGCGTGCGCGTAATCCGGCGCGATGAAGATGGTCGAGAACTGTTGCTTTACTATATCCGCGCCGGTGAGAGTTGCATCATGTCTTTCCTGGGCGGCATCCACAACGACACCAGCAAGGTGGTGGCCGTGGCGGAAGAAGACACCGAAATCCTGTTTTTGCCCATCGATAAGGTATCGGCCATGATTAAGGAAAACCCGGAATGGCTGAGCTACATTTTCCGGCTGTACCACAAGCGCTTTGAGGAACTGCTGGACGTCGTCAATGCCGTGGCCTTCAAGAAGGTCGATGAGCGGCTGCTGGATTTCATACGAAAGAAGTGTGCCATGACCAGCAGTAAAACCCTGCATGTCACCCACGAGCAGTTGGCTAACGAGCTGGGAACCGCCCGCGTGGTGGTCTCCCGGCTGCTTAAGCGGATGGAGGAAGAGGGTATCGTGCACCTGGGCCGAAATAAAGTTACCCTTGTGTAACTTAGGTTGCTGTCGGGGCGGGGGTATGAAGGCTATTTTTAACCCATAAACAAACCATTCACCACCAATCAATTCACATTATGAAACCGAACATGGGTACTGTAGACAAGGCGGTTAGAATTCTGGTCGCCGTCGTCATTGCGGCTTTGTATTTTGCCAATGTCATTTCGGGCACGCTGGCCATCATTCTGCTCGTCTTGGCGGGCGTATTCATCGTGACCAGCCTGATCAGTTTCTGTCCCCTGTACTGGCCATTGGGCATATCCACGCGCAAGAAAGAAGCTGAGGTTAAGTAGGGTTTTTGGGTTACTGTAACCTAAGTAGCGGTGTATTTCGATGCACCGCTTTATTTTTGCACCAGAATTAACCATTCGCCCATGATTATCCATCAGTTTGAAGACAAGAACCTGGCCCACTTTTCATATGCCATCGTGAGCAAAGGAGAGATGGCAGTCATTGACCCGGCGCGCAACCCGCAGCCGTATTATGACTTTGCCATCAGCCAGAAGGCGAAGATTACGACGGTGATCGAAACCCATCCGCATGCCGACTTTGTCAGCAGCCACCTGGAGATCCACCAGTCGGCCGGCGCTACCATCTACGTGAGTCGCCTGCTCGGCGCGGAATACCCGCACCAGACTTTCGACGAAGGCGAGGCCATCGTGCTCGGGGATGTTACCCTGAAGGCGCTCAACACG
>JAYRXB010000476.1:0-5741 GCA_041917735.1 Cyclobacteriaceae bacterium | reverse complement strand
GGTGGGTTACGTCATTCAATTCGTTGCCGACGCGCAACTGGCTGCCTTTGTCACGACCAAGCGACCGGGTGAAATCATGCAGACTGGCCTGTGGAGGTATTCACGCCATCCAAATTACTTTGGCGAGATCGTCATGTGGTGGGGTGTCTTCATCACGATCACTTCCCTTCCGGGCAGCGGTTGGCTTGTGGTCAGCCCCTTGCTGATAACCTGGCTGCTGGCGCGGGTATCCGGTGTTCCGATGCTGGAGGCAAAGTACAAGGATAACACTGCGTACCAGGAGTACAAGCAGCGAACTTCGGCCCTGGTGTTATGGTGGAGGAAGTAGGAGTGCCGTTGCCTCAGGCGAAACTTTTTGGTATTCCGAAGGGTTATTAATACTCATACCGTAACCCCGACCTCATGTCCGCTATCAAGAACATTCTCCCGTTGGGATTTCCCTGGAAAACCCAGGACCCTTTCCTGTTTTGTGTTCATCACGAAGACTTTTACCCGGAAGGCAATGACGTAATGGGCCCCAGAGCGTCACTGGCTGGACGAAGCATCGGGCAGGACTTTGCGCCCAACAAAGATGGATGGCGCATGTACCACGGCGAGCAAGTTCCTGGATTCCCGGCGCACCCCCACCGTGGTTTTGAGACGGTGACGGTGGTGACCAATGGCCTTGTTGATCATTCGGACTCTCTGGGTGCAGCCGGCCGCTTCGGTTTTGGTGATGTCCAGTGGATGACGGCGGGACGTGGTGTGCAGCATTGTGAAATGTTTCCGCTGTTGCATAAAGACAAAAAGAATCCGCTTGAGCTTTTCCAGATCTGGCTCAACCTGCCGCGTGAAAAGAAGATGGCGGCGCCCTACTTCTCGATGCTTTGGGCAGATACGATCCCGGAACACCGTCATATGGACAGCGCGGGAAAGGAAACCCGTATTCGCGTGATCGCCGGCGCGGTAGGAGGCAAGCAGTCGCCGAAGCCCGCACCAGACTCCTGGGCGGCAAACCCGTCCAATGAAGTAGCGATTTGGCTGATTGAACTGGAGCCGGGCGCTTCCTGGATACTTCCGGAAGCATCAGCCCGGGCAAACCGTACCGTTTACTTTTACGAGGGCACCCAGCTTACCATCGATGGCCAACGGATGGATAGTCATCGGGCCGCTGAACTGAATCCGACGCATGCGGTGTCGCTGTCTGCCGGCGCTGACACTGTTCGGCTGCTGCTCTTGCAAGGTGTTCCGATTGGCGAGCCGGTGGTTCAGTATGGTCCGTTTGTGGGAAACACGCAGGCCGATATTCAGCAGGCTTATACCGACTATCAGCAAACACAGTTTGGAGGATGGCCGTGGCCCAGTTACGAGCATGTTCACCCGCGCGACAGCGGACGATTTGCACGTTATCCGGATGGCAGGGAGGAACGAAAGGAGATTCCCGGGAATGCTGTGGATGCCGGTTCCGTTAATTGACCGTCAGCAGATCCGTTTAGCGTGAATTCGTTACGACGGCGTAAACGGTGACTGAACTACTTTACCGTCGTTAACTACCAGCAAGGTTGCCTGGGGAACTTCCTTCCACATTTCGGGAAACGCACCCAGGGGTTCCGACACCACACTTCTTGCATCATCACTGATCCTGCCCTTGAGGTCTGGGTTAATCTCCACGATGTCCCTGGCCTCGATGCTGTGGTAGAGTGTCGGCGCGGCATTGTCGCTGGCATAGCGGACGGCATACAACGTTCGGCCATCGGTCACCCCCAGGGTCATCCACAGCGATTCAGGTACACCTTTCTCCTTGCCGGTTCTTTCGATGAAGCCGGCCATGCGTTGAAGGCCTCCAACCGGATCATCCTCCAGGCCGAAAGTCAATGCCAGGTGAAACATCAGTTCGGAATCGGTTGAGCCCAGTATGTTTGGGAAGTAGCGGGGGCCAACGGCCATCAGCAGTTCACGATGGAATTTTTCAATCTCAAAGACTTCGCCGTTGTGGACAAACAGCCAATTGTTGTACCGGAACGGATGACAATTGGTTTCCTGAACCGTGGCCAGGGAGGTGGCTCGCACATGGGCCAGGAAGAGGTGAGACTCAATGTTTTCCGCCAGATCGCGCAGGTTGAAGTCGTTCCAGGCTGGTCGTATGCTTCGAAACAGGCCGGGACGGGGATGACGTCCGTACCAGCCCAGCCCAAAACCGTCGGCATTTGTTGGTGTTTCGGCCGAGCGGGAACTCATGCTCTGGTCGATAAGGTTGTGTTTAGCCTTGAAGAGGAGCTCATCCAGCTGAATCTTGCCCCCGGAATATGCCATCCATCTGCACATGATAACCTTGGTGTAATTGTGTGGAACCGAAGGTAGCGCATTTCGTTTTTACGCACTACCGCCCCAACCTTGAAATCAATTATTCTACCGGGATGTCTATTATTGTAACACCATCGACCACACAACACCAAAACGCATGAAGCCTAGCCGAATCCTGCTGTTTGCCTTTGCAATTGTCCTCTTGACAGCCTGTAACCAACAGCCGAAGGTGTTTACCCACGGCCTGCCACAAGGTAGCCCTGTGCCCTGGCTCCGGGAGTCCTTCGATGATGCCGAAGGTAAGTTTTCTTTTGGCATAGTCACGGATCTCAATGGTGGAGAGCGGGCGGGTGTGTTTGAGGTAGCCGTTGCCCAATTGAATCTGCTTCGGCCTGAACTCATCGTCACGGTGGGCGATCTGGTGGAAGGGACCTCGTCGGTGGCAGATTCCATACATGCCGAGTATGATGACTTTGATCGCCGGGCCAGGAAGGCAAGCGCCCCGTTGTTTCATGTGGGAGGCAACCACGACCTGACCGACCCTGTTATGCGGCAGGTGTGGAAAGACCGATACGGGGCTCATTATTATTACTTTGTTTACAAGAACGTGCTGTTTCTCATGCTGGACACGGAGGATCATACCGATCAACGCCGCAGGGAAATCCATGAGGCCCGCCAGGCGGCGATTAAGGTGATGGATGGACCTGAACCGGAAAAGGCCCGTGACATGGAGTATTTCAAAATGCCAGAACGGGTTACCGGAAACATCGGGGAAGAACAATCAGCCTATTTTCAACACGTGATCGCCGATCACCCGGAAGTCTATTGGACCGTATTGTTCATGCACAAGCCGGTATGGAAGCGCGAAGGCCCTGGCAGCCTTGAGCCCCTGGAGAAGTCGCTGGCGAACCGGCCCTACACCGTATTCAACGGCCACTTTCACAGCTACTCGCACACGATGAAGAATGACAGGGACCACATCATCCTGGCAACTACCGGAGGTCATCAGGGAGCCGAAGACCCCAATTCCTTCGATCATGTCACTTGGGTCACCATGACGAAGGAAGGGCCATCCATTGCGAACCTTCGCCTGGATGGGATATTGGATAAAACGGCACACATTCCCCTGCAGGCCGACAGCGTATGTTTTCAGGCTTCCCGCTGCGGTAGCGCAAACCACTGATGCACGGTGCGTAAGGGAAGTTTCTTTGTGGCCTTTCTGATTAGCGCAGCCCTGCTTTCTTGCGTGGGGAATGCGGGTGAAGAGTCGGATGACACCTTTGATTCAACAGCCTACCTGTTGCCGGTGTCGGAACCCTTTACCCGGGAAGTTTTGACCCGCTCCGGAAAGAAATGGCTCATTCATCAGACACCCTTGACAGACCCGGACTATGTGAATGTGTCCGTAGAATCACAGGGATTTGCCCACGATCAGGCGGCCATTGACCTGGGGGAGATCGACCCGTTGATTCAGGTGAGGTTGGCTGACCTGGACAAAGATGGTTTTGAGGAGTTGTATCTCATTACCCAATCCGCCGGCCCCGCGGCCTATGGCACCCTCTACGGATTCTACTCCGATCACGACCAGAATGTGTTGCTTATATCCTATGAAGGAGCATCGCCATACACAACCAAAGAGGGCGGGCCTTTTGAGGGATACCAGGGTGGCGATGTATTCCAGTTTGTGCAAGGAGGATTAACTAACTCTTTCATGGCAATGCCTCCGGAAGCGAAGTCCGCTGTGAAAAGGGAAGTACACTATCAATTGGTCAAGGAGGAAGGGTCGATCGTGCTTCGGCCAAACCGGTAGCATACGTAAAAACCACCCGTTAATTCGGTACCACAAATTGAGACTATCCATTTAAGATCACAAAGACCCTAAATCACCACGGGTCAGGGTTTTGCAGAAAGTTTCATACGAAAGCACTCCCGATCATTCCGTAATGTGCTATTCTGGCGTATCTTTTGATAAGAGAGTCATATGCGCGTTGTTTTTGTTTTGGTTGGTTTAATGGGCTTGTTGGGCACACAGGATGCGGTTGCTCAGGATGGTGCTGCTTCCGTAAGTCATGTGTTTCGTGGCATCACCATTGTACGTGTTGAAGGGCATCACCCCGATATCGGGGAGACACACGTCAAGTACTTGTCGCCGGCACTGCTGAAAGAAGACGATCGAAAGCGTGGTGAAAAATACCAGTGGACGGAAGACCGGATTAAGGCCGAGGAAGCCAACATTGATCGGTTTTCACCGGGCGGCGTAATCCAGGTTGACATTCTCAGGAAGACCGAAGGAGCAGCCAACACCGGAAATTTCACGGTGGTCGTATTGGACAAAGAAGGGAGAGAAGTGATGCGGAAGCCCTTGCCGGCCGAGTCACACCTGACCCATCAAGGGAACTACTTTGGCGCCATGGCCATGTGTACCATCAGTCGGAAAATGGAAGGGCGCTTCTTCATTCTTTTGATTGACAGCTTTGAGAAGAAAGAGTTCAGGTTTGAAGTGATTCCCTAGTTCAGTGCCTCCGTCAATCGGTATAGTTGGGATTACGTTTCTCCATCACGGCCCGGAATGACTCCTGCAGATCATCTGACAGCAGGTGTTCGGCATTGTGCCGCGCGATATACTCAAGCCCTTCCGTTACGGTATGGTTTGTCGCGTGCTGCAGGACTCGTTTCGTACCACGAATCGACTTTGGTGACTTGCTTGCGATTTGCATCGCCACATCGGTTGCATAGGTCATCAAGTCTTGCTGGGAATTAAGCCTTCCATGGACCAGGCCGATGCGTTCCGCTTCCTCCGACTTTACGGATCGGCCCGTATAGGCCATCTCGGCCACACGCGCAGGGGATACGAATTTTGGCAATCGCTGCAAGGTGCCCAGGTCGGCCACCATACCCATATCAATTTCCTTGATTACAAAGTAGGCGTCGTCCGAGCAGTAGCGAAGATCGCAAGCCGCAATGATGTCAAGACCACCGCCAATGCAACCATTGTGAATGGCGGCGATCACGGGTTTCGTGCAGTGTTCGATGGCCGACACGCAATGCTGAAGTTTGATGACCATGGCGTACAAGGCCTCGTTCCGGTCGGCAGGAGAGGGGATGGCCTTGAATTGCTGTACCGACATGAGCAACTCGAGATCAATGCCGGCGCAGAAGAGCTTTCCTTCACCGGAGAGCAAAACGACCCTGACATCCGAGCGTTGACTCATTTCTTCCATGACCGTTTTGAGCTCTTCCCATGCCGGTAAATGAAGGGCATTGGCCTTCTGGGGTCGGTTGATGGAGACCCGCGCAACCTTGTTGCTTACGGTTACCCGAAAGAATTGATAGGCCATGCTCACCAGATCTTGATTCGGTCTTCCGGGCGCTTGTACAATTTGTCGCCCGGCTTAATGTCAAAGGCCTTGTACCACGCGTCCATATTTACGGGTGCGCCAATGGCACGAAAGCTATCG
>JAYRXB010000475.1:0-5733 GCA_041917735.1 Cyclobacteriaceae bacterium | reverse complement strand
GACTGAGCATGCTTACCTCGAGGGCTTCCAGAAATTCGTACTCACGGATTACACCATCCCCACCCTTCCATTTACCCGCTCCACCGGAGCCTCTCCGAATCTCGAAGCGGATGAGCTTGACAGGGTAGCGAAACTCCAGTACTTCCGGATCCGTGATCCGGGTATTTGTCATGTGTTGATGAACGGCATCTGCCCCATCAAACCCCGGACCTGCACCTGTTCCACCACAAATGGTTTCGTAATACCCGAAGCGATCATTGCCAAACAGGAAATTGTTCATGGTCCCCTGGCTACAGGAAGAAAGACGGAATGCCTTCAACAAGGTGTCGGTGAGGCGTTGGCTGACCTCTGTATTGCCCCCGACAACGGCGGGCAACGGCTCTTGTGTAAAATCCGGATTGAGTAACCCTGTCGGCAGAATGATATCAATAGAATCCATCAGACCCTCATTCATGGGAAGAGGCTCGTTGACAATCAGCCGGAGTGTATACAAGACCACACTTTGTACGATCGCGCGGGTAGCGTTCAAATTTCTGGGATGAATCGTGGACGAGTTTGTAAAGTCGAGCAGAAGCCTTGGGCCGCGGCGCCTCACAGAAACAGCCAGGGGAGAACCATCATCCAGCAACTCGACAGCCCGCTGTATGCTCGCTGGCATGCGCAGAATCTTTTTTTCAAGCCGTTGCCGGGCATAGTTTCGTAGCGCCTTCATTTGGCGGGCGACTACCGCGTGGCCAAAACCCTCACACAGGCTGCGCAAGCCCTGGTCACCCACATGGATCGATGCAAGGGCCCCATTCAGATCAGCCAGATTTTCGGAAAGAAGCCGGGTGGGGTACTTCGCAGACGTGAGAATGTCCTGAACATTCTTCCATTGCGGTTTGCCACGCCGAACCAGGTACATCGGGGCAATGATAACCCCCTCTTCATCCAGTCGGGATGCACCGGCTGGCATCGAGCCAGGTTTCGTTCCTCCAATCTCAGCATGGTGCGCACGGTTAGCAACGTAACCGACCAACCGCTTGTTGAAAAAGACTGGCTTGATGAGCGTTACATCTGGAAGATGGGATCCACCAAACGCAGGGTGATTGGTGAGGATCACATCCCCTTCACGCATCGGAATGGCCTTCTTGACCTCACGGACACAAACCCCCAGACTCCCCAGGTGGACCGGGATATGGGGGGCATTGACAACGAGACAGCCATCGGCATCGAGGAGGGCGCAGGAAAAGTCAAGGCGCTCTTTGATGTTGACGGAGAAAGAAGTTCGTTGTAGTAATGCGCCCATTTCCTGGGCCACGGCTGTAAATCGGTTGGTAAACAGTTCCAACTCGCCTTCCGGAGAATGATGGGTCTTGCTTGCAGTTCGACGGACTTTCCGCTTCATGCGGGCGTTTCCGGATCGTTCCAAGGACCACGTCCATCCAGAATCAATGAATGTGGTAGAGTTTCCACTGACCACAAGGGCAGGACCCTGGATGGTTGCGCCTGCCCTTAGTTCCTCCCACGTGTACACGGCGCAGTCAACGTACCGTCCGCCCGAGAATGTCCTGATTTTCTTCAACGCCACAGGCTGATAGGTTCGGACGCGTTGAGGCTTTCGATACGTGGGTGCATGCCCGACGGAGGCCACGACACGAAGAGACTCAACCTCCAGTTCGCGATGAGTCCAGTGACCATAGATGGACATATAGCGTTTTCGGAAGAGCGCTGGCACAGACTGCCCAGGTTTGTAATCAACCTCGATCGGGCTGTCCTGACCCGCAAAACGGAGGTAGAGAAAATTCTTTGAGCGACGGATTGATGCCCTGGAGTATCCTTCCTTTTCCAGGTTGCTTCTGGCATGTTGGAACAGGTTGTCCAATTCCTGGTCAAGGGAACTCTTTACCTGCTCCCATGGCCTTAACAGGAGCTTCTCGCCAAAGCGCTCAACAACGGCCTGCCCAATTCCAAAAGCACTCAGCAGGCCCGCATCATAAGGAATCAGCACTTCCTGCATCCGAAGGATATCGGCGAGCGCACAGGCGTGCTGTCCGCCGGCGCCACCAAAACTGAGCAGCGCGAAACCTGCCGGATCGTGCCCCTGCTGAACCGAAATTTTGCGAATAGCTTCTGCCATTTTCTCATTGGCGATCTGCAACAAGGAGGCTAGCACACTCCTGGCCCCAGGCCTGCGTCCGGTTGATTTCTCCATACGCTGGAGCAGGTGTTGCAACGCCTCCTGCGCGGCCTTGGGTTGAAGGGGTATGGCGAACTGCGCTGGATCGATCCGCCCCAGCAATAGGTTTACATCGGTGATTGTCAACGGCCCACCGGCACCATAGCAGGCTGGGCCGGGGTTGGCCCCTGCACTGTGCGGACCAACCAAAAGCCGATGCCCGTCGAAGTCACAAATTGAGCCACCACCCGCAGCGATGGTTTCGATGGCAAGCGAAGGAGAAAGTATGCGCAATGACCCCACGGATGACTCAAAGCGATAGTCATAGCGGTTGTTGTACATGGACACATCGGTACTGGTGCCGCCCATGTCGAAGGCTAGCAAGCGCTTGACCCCCGATCTTATTCCCTGGTGCGCAGCGCCAACGACGCCACCGGCCGGGCCACTGAGGAGGCTATCCTTGGGATGGAATGACTCGGCACGCACCAGGCTCCCGCTGCTTGTCATCACAAAGAGATGAGCATGGTTCAGGCCGGCCTTGATTCCCGAGACGTACGCATGGATGATGGGATCGAGATACGCGTTTGCCAGGGTAGTCTCTGTGCGGGTCAGCAGCCGGATTTGCGAGGATAGTTCATGAGAGACCGATACATAGCGAAACCCGGCTTTGCGCAGTGCCGAAGCCAACAGCTGCTCATGAACAGGGTTGACGTACGCGTTCAGCAAAGCAATGGCTACGGACTCCGCATTATCCTTCCTGAGTTGGTGGATGAGCGTGCTGATTTCTTCCGTTGAGAGGTGAGATTCAATTTGTCCATCCGCACGTATGCGCTCGTTGATTTCATGAACGACATCATGAAACGGTTTCGGTTTATGGATATCCAGCGCAAAGAGATCCGGCCGTTGCTGATTGCCGATGCGTAGTAAATCGCCGAAACCTTTGGTAACCAGCAGGGCGGTTCGCGCACCTTTTCGCTCCAGGATCGCGTTGGTGCCTCGGGTTGAGCCCAGTTTCATTTCCAATGGCGGAAATGCCTTTCCCAGCGGTGTATGTGTGAGCAGCCGCGCCGCAAGAACAGGTACTTCTTCATGACTGGTCAGTTCAATCAAGCTTCCCGGGGCCACTTTCTTTACGGGGGATGAAACTTCTATCAAGTTCTTCTCCAGGTTAACCCGCGTGACGAGCGTGGATTGACCGGTGTGAGCAATACGCAGAACAAATCCGCCGAAAATGTCTTGTTGTACCGGCCATTGTACATTGACAAGTAGCGTATGCGCATTCACCTGAGACACCAGTGAGCCCCGGAGGACACTGCTGCTCAGAACCTTCAGCCTCCGGGTTACTCCAGACGGGTCGGTAGAAATGCAGTCCGTAAATGTGCCGCCGGTATCAATCCAAATTTGCCAGGGCTCGGGAAGGCCAGATGGGGGAGAGGAAGGCAAGAATATTCGATTCAGGGTTGGGGCATGGACAACACGATGGAGCGCGTTGCCATTCGAAGACCAATGGCGTGGCTGAATTCCTGTGAACCATCGGGATGCATGAGGAATATCGGCCGGGTAAAAAGCAGCGAGTCGGTACCCAGCTTCTGAAGATTGTCTGAAGCAGTTCCTGTGGATGCCGCCGCAGCATACGCCTCCAGCAGTTTGTTTTCAATTTCGCCAGCCTGCACTTCGCCGGGACGAAGCGCGTAGACCACGACGTTTCTGGCTGAAGCCAGCGAATCAATCTTCCGTTTGTTCAGCAGGAATTTGTCGATCCGCTCCACATCCTTCATGATTTCGCTGGCGAGGGTCATTGCAGCGCCCTGCAGTTCCGCATCGGTGACCCTGCGGATATCCTGGGTGGACATTCCTTCGTGCAGTTTGGCGCGTTCTTCCTGTGTAAGCTTGCCTCCGCAGGCGCAAACCAGGGCGACAATCAGGGGAGTAAGTCGACAGAAATTCATGTCAACAAGTTAGCAGATATGACCCTTTGGCTCGGGGCTTGCACCCCAAAATTTCTTGTGGGCGGATTCTGCAGGCGATTTTTCTAACTTTGCCCGCGTTTTTACCCATATGATTGACAAGCTCATAGAGATCAACCACCGGTTTGAAGAGGTCGGGCAGTTGTTGGGACAGCCGGAGGTGGTGAAGGATATGAAGAAATTCACCCAGCTGAGCAAGGAATACCGTGACCTGGAAAAGGTGGTGGTGAAATACAAGGCCTACCAGCAGATACTGGACGGGCAGGACCATGCCCGGGAGGTGTTGGAGACGGAGAAGGATCCCGAGTTGCGGGAATTGGCCAAGATGGAGATTGATGAGTTGGGGCCTAAACGCGAGAAAATTGAGGCTGAGATCAAGGAGCTTCTGATGCCCAAGGATCCCAATGACGACCGGAACTGCATCCTGGAAATCCGGGCGGGTACCGGGGGTGATGAGGCAGCGATTTTTGCCGGTGATCTTTGGCGAATGTACCAACGCTTTTGTGACCGAAAGGGGCTCAAGATGACGGTAATGGACGTGACCGAAGGATCCGCTGGCGGCTACAAGGAGGTGATCACGCTGGTGGAGGGCACAGGGGCATTCGGGATATTCAAGTATGAATCCGGTGTGCACCGTGTTCAGCGTGTACCGGAAACAGAGCAGCAAGGACGCGTGCACACATCAGCGGCATCGGTGGTCGTTCTTCCCGAGGCTGAAGATGTCGACGTGGTGATCAACCCGGCCGACCTGGAATACCAGACGGCACGAAGCAGTGGCGCCGGCGGACAGAATGTAAATAAGGTGGAAACCAAAGTGCAACTCACCCACAAACCGACGGGGATCGTGATTACCTGCCAGGTAGAACGATCGCAGCACGCCAACCGCGAACGCGCATTGCAAATGTTGCGAAACAAGCTGTATGAACTGGAAGTAGAGAAGCAAAATGCTGAAATCGGAGCATCGCGCCGGTCACAGGTTCGTAGTGGTGATCGTTCCGAGAAAATCAGAACCTACAATTATCCCCAGAGCCGTGTAACGGATCACCGTATCGGGTTCACCCAGCATAACCTGCCGGCAATCATGAACGGTGAAATCGATGATTTTATCGAGCAATTGAAGCTCGCAGAGACCGCCGAAAAAATGGCGGAGGGAAAGTAACCGTTACGGTTTACCTTCTTTATCCTCATCATCAGCGAGACGCTCTTGTTCATCCAGGATTTTCTGGATCAGGGCTTGCTGGGATTCATTGATGCTGTTGTCCAACTTCGCCTGTTTTTTCATGAAACGAAACATCGCGTTTTTCTTGATCTCGTAGGCAATAAAGACGGTATACTTCTTTTCCTTCTCGTTGTAGTATTTCTTTTCACCCACCTTCCGCAGGTCGGCCATATCGGTATTCATTACCTGGCGGGCGAGACTTTGAAACTTCTCCGCCACATCAGCACCCCGCTCATTTTCAGTTTGACCCATGTAGTTGTCGGCCACCTGCTTCATGGTTGTATTTACTTGTCCGGCCAGATACGTTTTTGCTTCGATATCGGCTTTTCCGCGCGCAATGTTCTCAGAGGAACTCTCACCTTTTCCGGTAGCGCGGAAGAACCGATTGT
>JAYRXB010000474.1:0-3784 GCA_041917735.1 Cyclobacteriaceae bacterium | reverse complement strand
CTTGACCGCACCAAGGAAGATTGGCTGCAGGCGATCGCGGAAGACGGCCTAACCTGGAATCACGTGTCAGACCTCCGGTATTTTGATTCCCAGGCGGCGAAAGATTACAACATCAATGCGATACCTTTCAGCATCCTCGTAGATCCATCCGGCGTGATCATTGCCAAAAACCTCCGGGGCGCGGCGTTACACCGAAAACTGGATGAGGTCCTCAATTAGTACCCAACAGCCGATACCGATTACCTAGTACGAGGTGAAAACGAATGAAAGGATGTTGGCGCCCATTTGGAGCGCCTCCAATCGTTTTGCCTCGGGATCGTTGTGGATTCGCTGATCTTCCCAGCCATTGCCCAAGTCGCATTCGAAGGAATAGAACACGACTAGGCGGCCCTCGTAAAACAAGCCGAATCCCTGGGCTGGCTTGCCATCATGCTCATGAATTTTGGGCAAGCCCTTGGGGAAGTCAAACTTCTGGTGATAGATGGGATGGGCGAAGGGTAGTTCCACCAGTTCTAACTCCGGGAACACTTTCTTGAGTTCGATGCGAATGAATTTGTCCAGCCCATAGTTGTCATCGATGTGCAGGAATCCTCCTCCCGATAGGTACGTTCTCAGGTTCTCTGCCTCTTCGGGTGTAAACACCACATTGCCGTGACCGGTCATGTACACATAAGGGTAGGAGAAGAGGTCGCGGCTGCCGACATCAACGGCATCTTCTTCCTCAGCCAGGTTCATGCCCAATTGCGTATTGCAGTACTTGATGAGGTTCGGCAGCGCCGTCTTATTGGCGTACCAGTCGCCACCCCCGCCATATCGTAACTTGGCAATTTTGAGCTGGGCGGCTGCCGGTAGGTAGGTTACCAGGCACAGGAAAAAAGGGATAAACAGCTTTCCAAGGCTCAAAATCAAGGTTTTGGCGCGCATTTTGATGATCATGAAAGAAATTTTCGAAGGGCCATTAAACCTGGTGCCTGTTACTGTAATCTAACGGACAAATCAACAAAAAACCGACCATGAAAACTATGAAAACAAGGTTCGCCATGAAGGCGTTGACCCTCACCCTGGTGGCGTCCTTCCTGTTCTTTACAGCCTGTAAGGATGAAGAGACGATCAGCTATTCGGCAGGTGACAATGCCGACCTCCAGAGCGAGGCCAGCATGGATGCCCAACTGGAAGATGTCTCTGACATTGCCGGCGTGGCCGTTTCTTCGGATGGTGGCACGTTGACCGGTTCGCGGACTTCCGCTTCCTCCCGCGTGATTACGCCCGCTGGTGACACCCGCTTTGAGTGCGCTACAGTGACCCTCGAGTTTGCCGCAGACAACCTGCCCCCTTCGGTTATCCACGGTTACATTCACATCGACTTTGGTACCGGATGCACCGGACCTAACGGCAGGACGCGTAAAGGAAAGATTCACATTGAATTTACCGGTGCCCGTTTCACGCCGGGCTCCACGGTGACGATCACCACCGAGAATTATTACGTAGACGGTATCAAGGTGGACGCCACCCGTACGGAGTTGAATGCCTCCGGCAGCACCCAGGATGCGCCCAAGTTCACCATTAACGAAGAGGTAACGATCACGTTCCTGGATGGCACGACTGCCACCCGTACGGCGACACGTACTCGCACGTGGAATCGGATGGCCAACCCGCTCGAAGATACGTGGACGGTTACCGGTTCAGCCTTTGGCACTACGCGTCGTGCGGTTGAGTATGTCATGAACATTACCAAGCCGCTCGTGTTCAAGCGTTCCTGCGCTATCTCCAGCAAAATGGTTGTCCCGGTTGAAGGCACCAAGGAACTGATAGCCGGTACCAAGAAGATTACCACGGACTTCGGCAACGGCGATTGTGATACCTCAATCACCATTACCGTAAATGGCCGAACCAAAAATATCCAGATTTCGGCGAACGGCGACTAACGTTACCGTATCCTCCGGAAACCGCCCCGCTTACCGGGGCGGTTTTTTTGTGCCCCGTGCTCACGGAATAAGGGTTGAATTGCTTTCTTTGCAGCTATGCAACAGTACCTCGATCTCATGCGCGACATCCTGGAGCATGGAACCCGCAAAAGCGACAGGACCGGGACGGGGACACTTTCCGTATTTGGCCGCCAATTGCACTTTGATCTGTCCCACGGATTTCCGCTCGTCACGACCAAGAAACTCCACCTGCGTTCCATCATTTATGAGTTGCTGTGGTTCCTGAACGGCGATACAAACATCAAATACCTCAACGATCACGGGGTAACTATCTGGGACGAATGGGCGGATGAACGAGGCGAACTGGGACCTGTCTATGGGTCGCAGTGGCGAAGCTGGCCCGCACCCGATGGACGGCACATCGATCAGATCTCCCAGGTGCTGCGTCAAATCAAAGAGAAGCCGGATTCCCGCAGGCATATGGTTACCGCCTGGAACCCCGCGGAAGTGGATAAGATGGCGCTGCCGCCGTGCCATGCCCTGTTCCAATTTTATGTGGCCGATGGCCGGCTGTCGTGCCAGTTGTACCAGCGCAGCGCCGACTACTTCCTGGGTGTACCTTTCAACATCGCCAGTTATGCGTTATTGACCCACATGGTGGCTCAACAGTGTGACCTACAGCCAGGCACCTTTGTCTGGACCGGGGGTGATGTACACCTTTATTTGAACCACCTGGAGCAAGCCCAGCTTCAGCTTTCTCGGACGCCATACCCGCTGCCGCAGCTGGTGATCAAACGACGCCCGGACTCCCTGTTTAGTTATCAGTTTGAGGACTTTGAAATTGTAAACTACCAGGCCCACCCGGTAATCAAAGCACCCATCGCTGTTTAGAAACCATCACTTGGTTTCCAGACCTGTTGTCCTATTTTTGTGGCCTTTTACGGGTATTTAGGTATCCTTTTGGGGGATTTTTCGTTGTTGTCAGCGGTATGCACGAGAAAAGCAGTGTTTTTGATATGATCGGGCCAGTCATGATTGGCCCTTCCAGCTCACATACTGCGGGGGTAGTGCGTATTGGCCTCACCGCCAACAAGATTCTCGGTGGTACGCCGGAAGAGGCTGAGATCTCGTTCTATAACTCATTTGCCCGTACGTACGAAGGGCATGGGAGCGACCGGGCCATCCTGGCCGGGTTGATGGGCATGAAGACCGACGACAAGCGCATCAAGGAGGCCATTGCGTTATCCCAGCCTGCAGGATTGAGTTACCGGTTTAAGTCGGTGGGCAATGCCTCAACATTCCACCCGAATTCGGTTAGAGCCCGGATCCGCAAGGGCGATCGCACCGTCGAAGTCCTCGGGGAAAGCCTGGGAGGCGGGGTTATCAACATCGCTCAGGTCAACGGGTTCAAGGCGCATTTCAGCATGGGCCTTCACACGGTGATCATCACGGCAGATGACGTAAAGGGTAGCATTGCCTTCATCGCCAACGTGTTGGCCAACGACGATTGCAACATCGCCACCATGTCCGTGTCCCGCCGGGGCAAATCCGACCTGGCGTGCCTGGTCCTGGAAATGGATTCCGGCATCCGTGATGTAACATTAAACTACTTGCGGAGTCTTAGCTGGGTCAGGGAAGTTACGTACATCCACCTCGATTGACCTTCCGAAACAACTCTCATGAATCATAAAACTGAATCTAACTTTTCTATGGCAAGATTGCTTTTGATAGTGTGCCTGATTTCGTTCGTAGGATTGTCCGGCGCAACGGCACAGGAGACACGAAAGTGGACACTGAAAGAGTGTGTAGACGTTGCCCTGGAGAACAACCTCCGGATCAAGCGCGGCTATTTTGCCGTG
>JAYRXB010000473.1:0-5893 GCA_041917735.1 Cyclobacteriaceae bacterium | reverse complement strand
TCCTTGTTGACGCGCAGGGGCGGTGCCCAGCTGTCGCCGTACCGCGTGCTCCGGTGAAACCAGATGTCGGTGTCCTCTGTTCCGGACCGTTGATCCGCAAACACGAGGTAAAGGAGGCCGTGATAGCGGCTGGGACTGTTGTCGATCAGCATGGTTGGGCCGTTGTAAGTTGTACCAAAACCCGGAACCTCCAGGGCCCAGCCTCCCTCCTGTTTTGCAATGGGCAAATCGTTCCGCAACCAGGTCTTCCCCTCATCGTACGAGCGGTCAAAGAATATGACTCCATTGTTGGACCAGGAAAGAAAGATCCTGCCTTCCATGCTGATCGCCGGCGTTGCTCCTGCGGGTGAATTGCCATTGTTCGAACATCCTCCAGGCAGCTGGTTCACCGCCACCGGCTTGTCCCACTTGTTGCCAGCGTTGGTGGCCATGCTGAACATAATGTGCGATTGGCATCCGCTCTCCTGGGAAGGGTATTGATCGTATTGCGTCCACGCCGCATACAGGATCTGCTTCCGCGCGTTCACGGCAATCCCCAACTTGTCGTTCTTCTTGCCGCTGCCCCCGCCGATGATCGAGCCCTCGTTCCAGCTTTTCCCCAGGTCGTCCGACCGCTGGCACAGGAGGTGGTCATAGCCTTCGCCGGGCTTCTCCCCTTCTGCCCGATGGAAATTGTAGATCCTGCCTTTGGCATCCACGATCATCCCGACACTCCCACCCTTGCCCAGGGGCGAGGTTACCGTTGATTCGTTCCAGGTCTTGCCTCCGTCGGTGGTGTACACAATTTGATCTGTACCCATGGCGGCCACAATGCTACCCTCTTCATCGTGATTGATGATCACGGTGGGTTCACCCGGCAAAGATCGACCCTCTTTCTGCTCGGCGAGGCGGACATTGGCAAACTGGGCCAACAGGGTAAACGGCAATAAACACAGGATGAATGCAAGTCTCATAGCGATCGTTAGTCTAACCATTTTTCCTTTTTCAGGAGTTTTACCCAATGCTGGTATCCGGCCGGGTTGAGGTGGAGGCCATCGTAAGTGTACTGAAGATCGAGCCGGCCAGCGCCATCGACAAATGCCGAAAATAGATCTACGTAGGTATACTTCAGGGCATCGGCATACTTCCGCAATTGCCCATTGATGGCGTCGATGTCACCCGGTTTATTGAATCGCGGTGGAAATTTCTTGTGGGTAGGATTCACCGGAAGAATGCTTTGCACAAACACTTTCGATTGGGGAGACTCGGCATGGATGCGGCCGACGATTGCGAATATATTCTGGAGGGTCACAGCCGGCGGCAGGTTCTTGGAAAGGTCATTGATTCCAATTAGCAAAAAAACGGCGGAGGGCTTGTGCCGGGTGACTTCATCAAGCCGCGCCAGCACGCCAAAGGTATTGTCGCCGGAAATGCCCCGGTTGAGGACGGCAGGGTCCTGCAGCAACTTCTTCCAGTCACCTTCTTCCGTGATGCTATTGCCCAGGAAAATGACTTTGCCGGAAGACGCTGGCTCCGCCCGGAAGATAGCCTGCCGTTTCCGGTAGTAATCGGGTTCGTTGGGGATCGAGTCGTAGGACTGACCCACCGCCGTCGATGCCAGAACCATCACCAATGCCACCGGGAGCAGGAGATGCTGCCAACTGGTTCTTTCGCGCTTCTTGCCCATACTGATTTCCGGATCGCCGTGCACGACGCCAAGGTAATCACCGACCCTTGCAATTTCAACGGAAAACCTCGTCGTGGTACGTTATTGTCGGTACTCCCCCTTAAATTTGATGGTACCCATGAGAACTTCCATCCTGCTACTTCTGCTTTTCGGCTGGCTTGCCGCCGTGGCCCAAGCACCCTTGCTTACCCGCATTGCTTTTGGATCGTGCTCCAACGAGGAATTGCCAGAAGAAATGTGGACCGACATGGCCGCACAGCAGCCCCAGCTGTGTATTCTGCTGGGTGATAACATTTACGGTGACACGCACGACATGGCTTCCATGCGCGCGCAATATGAAAAGCAGAAGAACCTGCCGGGGTACCAGTTGCTCCTGAAAACATGCCCGGTGATTGGCACCTGGGACGACCACGACTATGGGCAGAACGATGCCGGAAAGAACTACCGCAAAAAGAAGGAGAGCAAGGATGAGTTCATGCGCTTTTTCGACATCGCTGCCAATGATCCCATCCGGAGCCACGAAGGGGTGTACAGTTCCCGGACGTACGGGCCCGCGGGCAAACGCGTCAAGGTGATCCTCCTCGACGTGCGCTACTTCCGCGATACCACCATTCGCTCGACCCAGCGTGGTCGTCGCTATGATCCCAATCCCGACGGCGACATGCTCGGTGAGGAGCAGTGGGCCTGGTTTGAAAACGAAATCCGAAACTCCGATGCGGACATCCACCTTATTGGCAGCGGCATTCAGTTCATTGCCGACGAGCATGGTTACGAAAAATGGGCCAACTTCCCCAAGTCGCGTCAACGGATGCTCGACCTGCTCGTCAAGCACAAGCCGCGGAAGGTGTTGTTTCTTTCCGGCGACCGGCACATCGCGGAAATCCTCCGCATGGACGTTCCCGGCCTGGGGCAACCGTTGTACGACTTCACCTCCAGCGGCCTTACCCACACCTGGAACGTGAACGCCGGCATGCCACCCAACGAGCCGAGCAAATACCGGGTGAGCCGGTTCATCATTCAAAAGAACTTCGGGATGGTTCGGATCGACTGGTCTGGCCCGAAGCCGGTGATCCGGTTGGAGATCCGGGGCAAGAGCAACGCGTTGTGGGATGAACCGGTTGAGGTCAACTAGTGTATGCGCTTCCTGCTCCTTTTTCTTGTCGTCCTCCTGGCACAGACCGTCGCTGAAGGCCAATCAACCCGCCCGAAGATCGGTCTTACACTGAGCGGTGGCGGCGCCAAAGGACTCTCGCACATTGGTGTGCTGAAAGCCATCGACAGTGCGGGGCTCCGAATTGACGTGGTCACCGGCACCAGCATGGGCAGCATCATGGGAGCGCTCTATGCTACCGGGTATACCGGAAAAGAGATCGAGAAAATTGCCCGCAGCATCGATTGGGGAACGATGTTCTCCAACCGGCCGCCCATTGAGATGATCAACATGAACGAGAAGCGGGAGTATGCCAACTACGCCCTGGAGATCCCGTTTGAAAATGGTAAGGCGAAGTTCTTCTCCGGCTTCATCGAAGGCGAAGAAATCTGGCTTCGCTTTGGCGAACTCTTCTACCCGGTGCATACTGTCAAGGACTTCAGCAAGCTTCCCATCCCCTTCGCCTGCGTCGCCACCGATGCTGCCAAAGGTTCGGCGGTGGTCCTGCGCGAAGGCGAGCTCGTGAAGGCGGTGCGGTCGAGCATGGCAATACCCTCGGTATTTACCGCCGTACCCTACCAGAACACCGTGCTGATTGACGGCGGTGTTGTGCGCAACTTCCCGGTCCGCGACGCGAAGGGCATGGGTGCCGATTATGTCATTGGCGTAAACCTGTCGCAAGGGCTGCTCCCGGCCGACAAACTCCTGACGCCGGTGGACATGCTGTACCAAATCGGGTTTTATAAGGACGCCGATGACTTTGAGCGGGAGGTGAAGCAGTGCAACCTGCTGATTGAACCTGATTTGAAAGACTTCAGCGCTGCCAGCTTTGGCGCAGCAGACAGCATCATGCAGATCGGCAACGAAACCGGCAAGCAATACTACCCGTACTTCAAGCGCTTGGCTGACAGCCTGAAGGCAATCTACCCGGACGCCGCACCAGCCGCCAACCGACGTCCGCGGGAAGAAAACATCATCCTGGATGGATACGAATTTGAGGGGCTTACACACACCACGCCCAGGGACTTTGAAGGGAAACTGGGGCTTCGCACCGGTGTCACCTACTCGGCTGCCGAACTCGCTGGCGCCGTTCGTCGGGCATTCGGCACGGGCAACTATCGCCGGATTGCCTTCTTTGTATTACCCCGAAACCCCGGCCATGCGGTGCTGCGCTGCGAAGTGGTGGAGAACCCGCCCACGACGCTGAAGTTCGGCCTGCACTTCCACACGTACTCAAACGTAGCCCTCATCACCACGCTGAGCACGCGCAACCTCGTGCTCAACCGGTCAAAGGCATTTGTGAAAATGAACTGGAGTACCAACCCGCGCATCCTGGCCCGCCATGACCAGTCCTTTGGGCGACAACAGCGTTGGGGATCGATGTTCTCCGCATACTATGAGCAGTTCCGTTACCCGATCTACCGGGACTTTGAGCAATCGTCAGAGTACACCACCCGGTATGGCTCGCTGGATCTGCGCTTCTACAAACTGCTGGGCACACAACGGCTCGTAGGTCTCGGGATCGCCCGCGAAAAAGTGGACATCACACCCAAAGTGACGGGACCGGTGGAATTTAACGGCACGCTGGATTACTGGAATACCTTTCTCTACTACCAACTCAACAGCACGGACCTGAAAGTATTCCCGCGCAAGGGTTCGTATGTGGATTTCCAGGCCGGGCTTGTCTTCAATCAATCTGTAAACTTTGTGTTTACCACCGGCAGCAGCTCCTTGTCCTCCGATACCCTCGGTCTTCCATTCAAGGCCTACCAGCAGGTTCGCCTGAAAATGGGCAAGTACTTCCCGCTCGGGCGCAAGTGGTCGCTGATGGCACAGTTCAACAACGGCATCAGCCTGAACTACAAAGATTACTACTTCAACTACTTCTCCGTTGGCGGCATCAACGATTTCATTCGTAACCAGGTCCCGTTTGTCGGCATCTCCGAAAACCAGGTGCTTACCGGGAGTATTTCGGCTTTACTCGGCGGCGTACAGTACGAACCCTTCACCAACCTCGTGCTCACCTTCCGCGCCAATGTGGGGTACTACGACTACATCGACCGGGAACCCGCGGACTGGAAGATGCTCAGTGGATATGCCATCTCGGGCGGCTACCGGTCGCCCTTGGGGCCGATTGAGATCTCCTTGATGTACGGCGACCAGTCGAAGACCTTCCTGGGCTATGTAAATGTGGGATTCACGTTCTAAAAGTGAATCGTCGGGTCCGGCAGCATTTGCAGTTCCTTTTGCATTTTACATTGGCTATTTTACATTTTGCAGTTCAACCCTCAGCGAAAGCAGGACCAAGAGCCACCATCGTGTAATTAAACAACGTGAACACAGCCAAGTACTCCCTGCCTGTCGGTATCGCCCTGGTCATTGCCAACATGATCGGCACCGGCGTATTTACGTCGCTGGGCTACCAGGTGGGCCCATTGCCGTCCGGCTTTGCGATCCTCGTCTTATGGCTGCTAGGCGGTGTGGTGGCCTGGTGCGGCGCGCTTACATACGCTGAAATTGCTACGACCCTCGAACGGTCCGGCGGCGAGTACCTCTACCTGAGCAAGATCTACCACCCCACCCTCGGCTTCGTCAGCGGATGGATCAGCACCATCGCAGGATTTGGTGGCGCCATCTCGGCCGTAGCGATCGCCATCGGATCGTACGCGTCGATGCTTACGCCACTTCCCGAAAAAATGGTTGCCATTTCCTCCATTGTTGTGATCTCGGGCATCCACCTGCTCGGCGTAAAGACAGGCGGGCGCATGCAGACGGTACTGACATCGATCAAGCTGTTCCTCATTGTCTTCTTCTGCCTGGCTCCCTTCCTGATCACCGATGTCCGCAGCGGAATTTCGTTTCTGCCGCAGGCCGGCGACACCACATTAATCTTCTCGTCGGGCTTCGCCGTTGCCCTGGTCTTCGTGGTGTACGCCTACACGGGATGGAATGCGGCGGCCTACATCGCCGGCAACCTCCAGGATGCGCGGAAAAACCTTCCGCGCGCCCTGCTCATCGGCACCTTGACGGTCATCATCGCCTACCTGGCACTTAACAGCATGTTTCTGCTGACGACC
>JAYRXB010000472.1:0-7463 GCA_041917735.1 Cyclobacteriaceae bacterium | reverse complement strand
TGGGTGTCAAAAAGGGCGTCTACAACATCCTGACCCTGACGAATGGACTGGATACGCTGCTGGCCTCGTCGGAATTGCCTTCCGGCAGGGTCTCCCAGATTCGATTGGTCCTGGGTACCAATAATTCCGTCAAGATCAATGGCGACGTCTTCCCGCTCGACGCGCCCAGTTCACAGAAGTCGGGACTTAAACTCAATGTGCAAACCCAGATGTCACCGGGAGTATCGTATGTGATAACGCTTGATTTTGATGCCGCGCGATCCATCGTTCTGAACGGGAATGGCGGCTACAAATTGAAGCCGGTAATTCGAGCCATTACCGAAGCAACCAGTGGAGCCATCAAGGGAAAAGTTATGCCGGTGGAGGCTTTTCCTGCGGTCTTTGCCATCGATGGAACGGACACACTTGCCACGGCGTACAGCGATTCACTGGGCTTTTTCCTGCTTCGCGCTGTGCCACCCGGTACTTACAAGGTTACCTTTGATCCGAAGGCGGGTTATACGCCAACCCAGGTGCAGGATGTAGTAGTGGCGGTGGGCGCTGTTACTGACGTAGGTCAGGTTCAGATCAACTAAGCTTATCAGTCCTGAGTTGAATCCTCGGAAATCACGTTCGTTTGCTTTCGAATTCCGCCCTTGCAGCCCAGGGGTGACTACTGCTCTCGCAGGCAATTCACGGGATTTACATTGGATGCCCGTATAGCTTGCGAGGCAACCGTCAGCCAGGCAATTACCATGGCAATTGTACCGGCTAATGCGAAGTACCCGATACCCAGGTCGATGTGGAAGGCGAAACGTTGCAGCCACTGTTTCAGCAGCCAATAGCTCGCCGGAAGGCCCAGCCCGATCGACAGTAGAACCATTTTTGTGAAATCGGCCGAGAGCAGCATCACAATGTTGGTGGACGAGGAGCCCAGGGCTTTTCGTATGCCGATTTCCTTTGTCCTCCGTTCGGCGGTAAAGGTAGCCAGGCCAAACAGCCCGAGGCAGGAGATAACAATCGCCATGGTGGCGAAGGAGAACGCCAGCGAGGCCACCCGTTGTTCGGCCGCATACAGTTTTCCGTACTCCTGATCCTGCCACTGAAACTCAAAAGCAAAGCCTGGATTCAACGTGGTATACACTTTCTGAATTCCTTCCAATGCTTCTTTCTCACGCCCGGCATCCAGGCGGACCATGGCAGTCCAGGTATTGCGCGGGCTAAGTCGGAAAAACAGCGGTGCTACTTCCTCGTGCAGCGATTGGTAATGGAAGTTCTTGACCACCCCGATAATTTCCAGGTCGTATTGGCCCCAGAGCTTGATGTGCTTTCCGATGGGGTCAGTCAGACCCATGGCTTCGATTCCTGCCTCATTGAAGATGATCTTCGTGGTATCGGCACCGAATTCCTGGGAATACGTGCGACCCTCCGCCATTTGAACCCCAAGGGTCTCGATGGTGCCGTAGTTGACCGCAATGTTTTCGAAAAGGATATTGGTTTCCGGATCCTTCCCTTCCCATTCCAGCCCACTGGTGTTGTTGTTGCGGCCCAGCAGTTGATTGCCGATGGTGGTGGCGGCCGTTACACCCGGTACCCGGCGAAGTTCGGTCAGGAACGTCTCTCGCGTATTGCGCAGGTTGCCTTCGATGTAGATCTGGATCAGGCGGTCTTTGTCGTACCCGAGGTTCTTTGTTTGTGCGAATTGAATCTGTTGATAGATCACGAGTACGGATACAATGAGGATGACCGAGAGAAAGAACTGGAAGACTACCAGTCCTTTGCGCGCCCAAAGCTCGCCGAAGGAGCCGGTAACATTGCCTTTCAGGACCGAGGCCGGGCGGAACCCCGACAGGTAGAATGCCGGATAGCTTCCCGCGATAATGCCGGTTATGAGCGTAATCATCAACGCCCAGCCGAACAGTTGTGGATCCAGCAAGGAAAGCGAAATCTTCTTGTCGGTGATCTCATTGAACTTCGGCAGTGCGAGAGCCACAAGCATCAGGGAGAAGAGGACCGACACGAGGGTGACCACGAGCGATTCGCTCAGGAACTGGAAGATGAGGGAACTCCGTTGTGCTCCCACCGATTTTTTGATGCCTACCTCCTTGGCTTTCCGCGTGGCCCGCGCCGTGGAAAGGTTCATGAAGTTGATGCAGGCGATGAGCAGAATGAAGATGGCGATAATGGAGAACATTTGGACGTACTCGATGCGCCCTCCGGCGGGTTTGCGGTTCTCAAAACTTCCGTGCAGGTACCGTTCGGAGAAGCGGTAGGCAAAGAGCTCGGTGTCGGTGTTTTCGTTTTTTGTCTTCAGCCAACCCTTGATTTTTTCTGAAAATGCGGCGGCATCGGTTCCTGCCTTGAAGACCAGATAGGTGGCCGGCCCGTTGTTGCCCCATTCGAGCACCCAGTCGTTCGTCTTCTTGAACTCGTTAAAGGAGAGCGCAAACTCAAATTGAATCGATGAAGCGGAGGGAAGGTCTTCGAACACGCCACTCACCTGGTAGCTCTTGTCATGCTGCAGCTCCACGGTCTTGCCCACCACGTCGGTGTTTTCCTTGAACAGGCGCTTCGCGAGCGATTGGCTGATCACGATCGAAGAATTGTCCTGGAGTACCTGCTCGGGAGTTCCTTGCAGCAGGCGGAAGGAAAAAATGTTGAAGTATTCCGGCCCGACATACCAGCCTTTGGCTTTGACGTTATTGTCTTTGAAAGAAAGCGTGAAGCTGTTGACCCAGGTGGTGGTGGCGGCATATTCCACTTCGGGAAACTCAGCTTTCAGGGTCTCGGCCAGGAGACCCGGGGTGGAGGTGGTGGTCATCGGCCCGTCGGCATAGATCTGGTGTTCCATGATCTGGTATAGCCGCGCATCCTTCTCATGAAACTTGTTCATGCGCAATTCGTCGTTGACCCAGAGGAAAATGAGCAGTGTACAGGCCAAACCGGTGGAAAGTCCAACCAGGTTGATGGTGAAGTAGCTCTTGGCGCGAACGAAGTTGCGGTAGACGAGCAGAATGTAGTGTTTGAGCATGGGAAAGGTTTCTTAGCGGAAAGACAGGAATCGCAAGATATAGTTGCTTCGGCTGACGAAGGTATTCATCCGCGGCAGCCTGCGCAGCCCTGCGGCAACCAAAGCAGCGTAAGGGTCAATCAATTGGCAGTTTCCGGGGCCGGAAAAGCTGGACCCGGGTATTTCGGTTACCGGTTTTCAGCCTAGAGGTTACTGATCCAGGTGACCATTTTTTTTCGATGGCTTTCGTCGGGCAACCGACCGGCCCCGGCAGCGAGGTTGTCAAGGAGGTGGTGCGCCTTGGAAGTGCCGGGGATCACGCAGGTGACGGCGGGGTGGGAGAGAATATACTTGAGAAAAAACTGCCCCCAGCTGTTGCAGTCAAACTCCGCAGCCCAGGGGGGTAGCTTCTTGCCGTTGACCCGGCTGAACAGGGCCCCTTCTTCAAAAGGCCTGTTAACCAGCACGCCAATGTTATGGTCTTTGGCCATGGGCAGCAGCCTTTGTTCTGCGTGGCGGTCCAGGAGGTTGTAGTTGACCTGGATGAAATCACCCGGGTTCGACGTCATGACGGATGCCAGGGTGTCATGGGCGCTGTCGGTGTAATGGGTGAGGCCGATATAGCGGATTCGACCTTCTTCCTTCCACTTGGTTAGTGTCCGCATGTGATTGCGCCAATCCACCAGGTTGTGAATTTGGATGAGGTCGATGCGGTTGCGGCGCAACTTGGCCATGGAGGCGCTCATTTGATTGATGCCTTCGCGGTGTCCGGTAATCCACACTTTCGTGGCGATGAAAAGCTTCTCGTTCAGCCGCAGCTCCTCCGCCAATTCACCCACCACATCTTCAGATTTACCGTACATCGGCGAGCTGTCAATCACGGATCCACCTTCAGCAACCAACGTGGTCAGCACTTCGCGGAGAGGTGGATACCCTTCCGGCATCACGTCAAAGGTCTGCCAGGTGCCCACGCCGACAACAGGGAGGCGCTCGTCTGTTCCAGGAATGGTACGCTTCATGAGTGGCAAAGGTACGCCACGTAATCCAAGGAGGGGGAGCGCAGCCAGTGCTGCCAGGCGGTTGATGGCCTCACGTCGTCCGATCTCATTCATCGGCGGAAATTAGCGATGAAAAGCCAATCGCGAAACGTGGGGCGGGTTCTTTTGATTTTGGCAGGAGCACCGACTCATGCGGTGCAACGTAATGCAGTCCATTCCTGCTCACTCATTTCGCAGGGTTGATGCCGGGTTAACACGCGCAACCCGGAGCGTCTGTGACCCAACGGCCAGGAGGGCCAGGGCGAAAACCACCAGGGTGCCTCCGAGGAGATCCAGGATACCAACGGGAGCACGGTATGTGATGTCGGCGAAAACAACACGATCGAAGAGCCAGTAGGTGACGGGCACCGCCAGCACTCCGGCCAGACACAAGAGGATCATAAATCCACGACTCATCAGGAAGATGAGGTTGCCTTCGGATGCGCCCATCACTTTCCGTATGGAAATCTCTTTCAGTCGTGTTTCCGTGGTGAATACTACCATGCCGAGTAACCCGAGAGAGGCAATCGAAATGGCGAGCAACGCAAGGAACCCGATGATCTTCATCATACCGGCTAACTGGTCATAGGCCTTTTGTATCTTCTCTTCGTAAAACATGCCCTTGAACGGGTGAACGCCATCGAATTTCTTCCAGGCCGACTCCAGGTCGTTGACCAGCAACTGCGGGTTGTCGGTTCGCACCTTGAGGTTAACGATGCCTCCCCACCGTGCCGGCAGATCGGGGGCATAGTAGCGAAACGCGAATTTGTTGATCGGATTGCTGAGTGTGTTGTGGTGAAAGTCGCGTACCACACCGATTACCGTGACGGCTTCTCCGTCAATGCGAACCTCGGCGCCCACGGCGTCCCGGGGATCCTGAAGCCCCATAAAACGAAGCGCCTTCTCGTTGATGATAATGCCGGCATCCCGTACGGAGGTCTTGGGTCCCGGTTGGAAGTTCCTGCCGGCCAGCAATTCGAGGTTGTGCACGCGAAGGTAGGACGTGTCTATATAGTTATAGTAGAGCATCGCGGAGTCGAGGGGATCCTTGTACCGGATGTTGCCTGTCCACGACATTCCGGTACACGCTACATACATCGACCGGGAGACATCCACCACGCCGGGAACCTGGGCAAGAGCCTGCATCGCGGCCTCGCTCTTGTTGCCTTGCAACTCCACATTGTAGATGTTTTCCGTCGTAAAGCCCAGGTTGAAGGCCAGGGAGTAACTGTACTGGCGGTAGCCCAAGCTTACTGCTACGATCAACCCCAGGGAAAGCGCGTACTGGAAAACGATTAGTGCCTTGCGGAGGCCGAGGTGACCGAAGAGTTTCACGCGCGAGGGATCTTTGAGGATGTTCGCTGAATTCAGCTTCGAAAAGAAGATGGCGGGAAGGAGCCCGGCCAGAAGGCCCACGGCTACGGCGAGGAGTGCGAAATAGACGTACGTCGTTTGGCTAAGTTCAAGCGTTACCAGGTCGTTGAATATGCGGTCGAGCGAAATAAATCCTGGGCGCAGGAAGACAAACAACCCCAATGCCAGCACAAGCGCAATGAGTGATATCAGCACCGACTCAAACAGGAACTGGCTCATGACCTGCGTGCGCGTGGCGCCGATGACCTTTCGAACACCCACTTCACGGGTACGCCGCAAGGCCCGCGCAATGGAGAGGTTCGTGTAGTTGAAGCAGGCCGACAGCATGACAATCAGGGCGAGGCCTCCCAGGATCCACGTCAGCCGTTCGTCAAAATTTGGACCGATCTGATTGGACATGTCCGGCCCAAGTACGACTTCGCGGAGCGGCTGCAGGTGAATGGTTATGGTTTCATTCTCCAGGGTCTTGTTGCCTTCTTCGCTGATGCGCGCGAAGACCGGCTCCAGTCCCGCGGGATCGGTGCCCGGCTGCAATTTCAGGTAGATGAAGTTCTGCCACATTTGATCCCACTTCATCCAGTTGCGGTCTTTCCGGGCCAACTGCCGGGTATCGAGGGTGATGAAGGATCCTACCATGTCGAAGCGAAGGTGGGATTGAAGCGGCGGAGTTTCGATTACGGCCGTTATGGTGAAGTTGGCCGTATCCACCTTGACCTGTTTGCCTACAACGTCCGTTGTGCCAAAGAGCTTGTCGGCCGACTTGGCCGTCAACACCATCGTGTTTAGCTCGCGGAGTGCCGTCGTTGGGTCGCCATGCAGTACCTTCCAGGAAAATACTTCGAAGAAGCCCTTGTCCGCGAGGATCCCTTCCATCGGGATGGTCTTGTCACCGGCGGTCAGGTCTTTGTCCCAATAGCCGCGAATCAACGTCTGTGCCTCAATTCCGCTCGCCTGTGCCTCGATTTTTCGGGCCGCAGTAACAGAGGTGGAAGCGTACGGGCTGGGGTCCTCCTGGAGGCGCTGGTGCCTGTTGACCACCCGGTAGATCCGGTTGTAGTCACGGTGGAACGTGTCGTACGACTTCAGCTCAGCCAGGAACGCGACCAGCAACAGGCCCACCGACATGGAAATGGCCAACCCGACAATGTTGATTCCGGAAAACAGCTTGTTGCGGTAGATTGTCCGCGCCGATGTCTTGTAATAGTTGTGAAGTACGGTGAAGTGACTCATGGCAGGTTGGGGTTTACGGATCGTGTACGATCGCATGAACTTGATGACGTCGATGATGTAAATAAGTCGGGCCCTCCGTGGACCGAGCCGGGCAACGTTTCGTTCGAAGAACTCGTGGAGGTCACCCTCGAGGTCTTCCGCCAGCTCGGGGCGGCAATACCACCGGAGAAACCGCTGGGCCCAACGTGGAGGTTGTATCGGTTTGGGTTCGCTCACGTCAGCCTTGTGATAGTTTAAGCGAAAACTCGGGAATCCGTTTCCACAATGTCTCGCGTGCGTCGCGTGCGCGCACGAGGGCGGCCTTGCCGGGGATGGTAAGGATGTAGTACCGTTTCCGTTTTCCGCCACGGACTTTGGTGGCTTCACCCAGTTTGCTCTTCAACAGGCCTTTTTCCTCAAGACGGTTGAGGACTGCGTGGACGACACCCAGTTTGGCAGCCCGGCCCGTGTGGCGTTCCAGTTCGTCGCAGATCGCCACGCTGTAGGCGTCGTTGAGCAGTGCTGCCACGGTCAGCAGGACCAATTCTTCAAATTCACCGAGGTGTGTTCCTTTCATGAGGGTTGATGCTGATTAATTACGTAAATGTATGTAAAATAGTTTGGAAACATCGGGAGCTTTGTTCCGGGTTATGCCTTGGGTATCACTTCCTGCGGGGTGCCATCCCCCCATTGTGGCCATTCTTGCAGCGTGGTTTACCTTTTTGCCGTGTTCTCCGTATTTCATCGGAGTACTCCATTGTTTACGCGTCAATTGAACACCCTATGCCAAGACCCCTGCGTATTTCCTCATGTGTAGTATGGATCACGCTTTTCCTTTCAATTTCGGCCGGTGC
>JAYRXB010000471.1:0-3172 GCA_041917735.1 Cyclobacteriaceae bacterium | reverse complement strand
GACGTCGCGGAGGCTCTCCTCAATGAAGGTACGGTCGCGCTGATCCAGGGCCTCCTGGAAGCGGTCACGAAACTCCTTGGTTAGCTCAAACTCAGCGAACGCCTTCACCTTTTCCGATTTGCTGGGTCAAAAAAATAAAATCTTCCACCGAAAGTTGCTCGGGACGTTTGTCCATGAGCTCCAGTGCGTTGACAGAAGCAGGCAAATTTAGGTGTTTGAGTGCGTTTCTCAAGGTCTTGCGGCGCTTTTGGAAGGCTTGCTTGACGACGGTCCGAAACAGCAGTTCATCGCAGGGCAATTCCTTCCGCGCGTTGCGACGGAGCCGAATGACCGACGACATCACTTTTGGCGGCGGATGAAATGCGCCAGGCGAAACCTTGAACAACGACTCCAGGTCGTAGAATGCCTGGAGCAGCACACTGAGGATTCCGTACACCTTGCTCCCGTGACGGGCACACAGGCGGTCGGCCACCTCTTTCTGCAGCATGCACACCACCTCGTCAACGCGGTCGCGGTGATCCAGCACCTGGAAGAAAATCTGCGACGAGATGTTGTAGGGGAAGTTGCCAATGATGACGAACGGACCGGGAAAAAGCTTCTGCAGGTCGAGCTTTAGGAAGTCGCCCTGGATCAGGTGATGACCAAGCGTGGGATAGGTGCGGTGCAAATATTCGACCGACTCGGCGTCAATCTCGATGAGGAAGAGCCGGCCGGGGTATCGCTCGACCAGCATGGACGTCAGCACGCCGGTGCCGGGCCCGATCTCCAACACCGGGCGGGTGTCGCCTTCCGGGAGATCGAGGCCATCGACAATCTTCCGCGCGATGTTTTGATCGCGGAGGAAGTGCTGGCCGAGGTGCTTCTTGGGACGAACCATCGTGGGAAACTACACCAATTACTCCGAAGGCGGAACGCGGAGGAGAAAAATACTGCCGAACCCGTCATCGACCCTTTTCCGATTGATTCCTATCTTGCAACCCATACACCATGAGCACCACACCTCCCGCGGGCAAACCCCGCATCGGCATTACCCTCGGCGATCTCAACGGCGTTGGCCCGGAAGTGGTCATCAAAGCGCTGGCCGACAACCGGATCCTGAATTCGATTACACCGGTGATCTACGGCAACACGCGCGCACTCTCCTACTACCGCAAGCTGATGAACCTGGAGGAATTCAACTACAGCCAGGTGAAGTCCAAGGGGCAATTTTTTCCCAAGGCCATCAATGTCGTCAACTGCTGGGAAGAAGAAATCCGTATCACACCCGGTCAGTCTTCCCGCGAAACGGGACGGGCTGCGCTCATGAGCCTCCGCCAGGTGGTCGAAGAAGTGAAGGAAGGTCACCTCGACGGGTTCGTTACCGCGCCGATTGACAAGAACACCGTGTATGGCGACGACTTCCCCTACCACGGCCACACCGAGTTCCTCACCGATACATTTCAGGCCACGGAAAGCCTGATGCTGATGGTAGGAGAACAGCTCAAGGTGGGCCTCGTCACCGAGCACCTTCCGCTGAGCGACGTCTCGAAACACATCACTGCCGAGCGCGTGGAGCTGAAGATCCGCTTGTTTGAACTTTCACTCAAGAGCGACTTTCTCATCACCAAGCCGCGCATTGCCGTGTTGGGACTTAATCCCCACGCCGGCGACGAGGGTCTGTTGGGCAAGGAGGAGAATGCGGTGATCAAGCCCGTGATTGCCGACTTGAAAAACAAGGGCAAGCTCATCTTTGGGCCGTTCCCTGCTGACGGCTTCTTTGGCTCGGGGCAGCATGAAAAATACGATGGCATCCTGGCCATGTACCACGACCAGGGCCTGATCCCGTTCAAATACATCGATTTCCAGACCGGCGTCAACTTCACCGCGGGCTTGCCCACGGTGCGCACCTCGCCCGATCACGGTACGGCGTATAACATTGCCGGCAAGAACATGGCGGACGAAAGCTCCCTGCGGAGGGCCATTTTCCTTGCTGCCGACATTATCAAGCGACGCCAACCGTCGTTGAACCCCCAATAGGGATTTTCGTTGCCCCGGAATGTCCATTGGTCGGAATGGCCTGAGCCAACCAGCTCGAGGTGGTTAGTTTTGATTGCCACACTCTCACCCATGGACATTGTTACCAAGAAGAAGCTCAACATCCTGATCCAGCTGGCGCTTGCCGACAAGGACTTTGACAACGCCGAGCGGGAATTGATCTACCGGATCGCCCGTGAGCGCAACTATCCCCTGGAGGCGGTCGAAGACCTGATCGACCATCCGGAGCCGATCGGCACCCTGGGGGCGCTATCGGAGAGTCAGAAAGTGGATTACCTGCTTTCGGCCATCGAATTGGTGCTGGCCGACCACCGGGTGCTGGAAAGCGAGATTGTTATGAGCCAGCACATTGCTATCAAACTGGGCTTTTTCAAGAATGTCGTTCACCACCTCATCAACAACCTGGGCAAAGTCCCCGTGCAGGAACTGCATTTGGGGGCATATCGCCAGATTTGACCGCCAAAAGGCCTAAAACATCGTTTTTAGAGTTATTTGCAAGGTTTGGTACTAAAAACTGCCTTCCAGACCCAGGGAGGCAGTAATCCGAAGTTTCCCCCTCAAAATCCGGAAAATCCTGATAAATTTGCGCGCTTATTTCGGATGTGATGCGGGCGGCTGACTTCAAGGTAAACCTCCAGGGACTCAGCCAGAAGGCACACCGGTTCGAATACGCCTTCGGCGACGAGTTTTTCGGTCTTTACGGCAATACCCTGCTGGAAGGCGGGAAATTCGAGACGGAGGTCACGTTAGACAAGCGGGAAACGCTCATCGAGGCTGATTTCAGCATCCGGGGGCAGGCCCGGCTGGTCTGCGACCGGAGCCTGGAGCCCTTCGATTTCCCGATGGACATCCGCAAGAAGATCCTCTTCAAATACGGGGAAGAGGAGAAGGAACTGAGCGAGGAGATTGTGCTGATCACCCGCGAGCAGGCCTTCCTGGACCTGGGGCAGTACCTGTACGAACTGATTACCGTGAACCTGCCGATGAAGCGACTTCATCCCCGGTTTGCGGAAGAGACAACGAGTGAACACGAAGACATCCGGCTGGTATATTCCTCGCCGGCGGATGTCACTGACAACAAGGAGGAGGAACCGATTGACCCCCGCTGGGAGAAATTGAAAAAGTTAAAATAAACCGT
>JAYRXB010000470.1:0-16854 GCA_041917735.1 Cyclobacteriaceae bacterium | reverse complement strand
GTGGTGCCCTTGACGCTCGAGGATCTCTATGAAAGGCCCCTCGACGAACCCGCAACAACTGCGCAGCCGACCGCCCCAGAAGAAAAGCCCGCTCCTCCACTGCCGGCAGACGCTGCAAAGCCTGTTCCTCCGCTGGAAACCGCCGAAAAGCCAAAAAAAGAACCTGAGCATCTTCCGAAGCCCGCTTCTCGCGAAGACCAGCCCAAGCCGGGCGCGGAACCGCCCATCGGTCAGGCAAGCCCGGCACCAGGGGGTCCTGCCAAACCGGAAATCAAAAAGCCCGCTCAAATTCCCTTGTATGACCTGCAGCCGGGCAAGGGATCCACGCTCGCTGAAAACTTTCAGAAACGGAAGAAAATCAAGGACAGCCTTACCATCAACCAGAAGTTCATGTTCACCAAGATTCTCTTCAACGGTGACTTCGAGCTTTTTTCTGCGGCCGTCGAGCGCCTCGACGAACTGGACAACCTGAACCAGGCCAAAAACTACCTCAGCAACAACTACGGAGAGTGGAACCCCGAAAGCGAGGAGTACCAGGAGTTCATGGAGATCGTTGAGCGAAGATTCGCCTGATTACTGCTCTCGCAACTCAGATACGCTGCAGCATCTGCCCGCGGTGTGCGTCAATTTTCAATAGAATAAAGAGCAGGGCTGTGAACGCCCACAAAGAGGAGCCTCCGTAGCTGAAGAACGGTAGCGGAATGCCGATCACCGGAAACAATCCTACCGTCATTCCAATGTTCACCGCGAAATGGAAAAAGAAGATGGAGGCGACACCATAGGCATACACTCGCGCAAACCGATTCTTCTGCCGTTCACCCAGGTAGAGAATCCGCAACAGCAGTGCGACAAACAGTCCGATCACGATGACGCTGCCAATCCACCCCTCCTCTTCACCGATGGTGCAAAAGATAAAGTCGGTGCTTTGTTCCGGCACAAAGTCAAACTTGGTCTGCGTGCCTTCCAGGAATCCTTTACCCGAAAACCCACCACTACCAATGGCGATTTTCGATTGCGTGACATTCCAACCGTAGCCCAGGGGGTCCGCATCGGGGTTGATCAGTGCCTTAATTCGATTCTGCTGGTGTGGCTTCAGCACATCGGTAATTACGTAATCCACGCTTTCGATCACGCCCATGACCAGCAGTCCACCCACCACCAGCAAGGCAATGCGACGAAACTTCTTCTTGCCCATTACAATCAGGATGGTCACCACTACCGCGATGACCCCGTGCAGGTACCACTGGTTCGGTACCAGCAGTGTCAGGATAAACAGGGCGGCTGCACAGATACCTACGATAATGAGGAAAGGCGACATCCCTTCGCGGAAGAAGACAATGAGGAAGCTTGAAAACACAAGGGCCGTTCCGGTGTCCTTTTGCAGGAGGATCAGCGCCATCGGTAAGCCAATCATGGCAAACAAAACGGCCTGGTTGCGCATGTTGTCCATGCGGAAGCCGACCGAACCCATGTACTTGGCAACCGCTAGCGCGGTAGCAAACTTGGCAAATTCAGAGGGTTGCCCGCCAAACGATCCAACACCAATCCACGCACGGTTGCCACCTACCTCCTTACCAAAAAAAGGTATCAACAGGAGGAGAATCATCAGCAAGCCATACATGATGTAGGCGAAAGCATCATAGAAACGCATATCCAGAATGATGATTCCAAGGATGATGAGCATGGATGCGCCAATAAACATCAACTGCCGGCCGGAATTGAGTGACAGCGTAAAGATTGGCTGGCCGACACTCTCGTCGTAGCCCACCGCATAGATGTTAAGCCATCCAAGCAGTACCATCAACGTGTATAGACCGATGGTAATCCAATCCAGGTTTCCCGATATGTTCTCCTGTCTCATTGCGGCTTAGGGTCTTCAAAGTGGCCGGCCAGGACATACTGCTCGATGTGCGGTCGACGGGTACCGCCGAAAAGGTACTTTTCGATCATTAACGAGGCGATGGAAGCGGCAGCCCGGGCACCTTGTCCGGCATCTTCCACATAGACCGAAACAGCAATACGCGGATTTACCCGCGGAGCAAAAGCGATAAAGACGCTGTGATCAAAAAGCGGAGGGTTATTCTCCACCGTTCCGGTCTTTCCACAGACAATAACGTCCTGCAGCCGGGCCCGATACTGGCCCGTTCCGGACTCCACCACCGCCTGCATGGCATCTGCGGCAATGCGGAAATAGGATGAATCGATCGAGGTATAGTGTCGTTCACGGTACTGGGGGAGCGGCAAGCCGTCTTTCCCGATTGCCTTTACCAGGTGTGGCGTATAGTAGAATCCTTTGTTGGCCACCGTCGCAGCGAAGTTCGCCATCTGTATCGGAACAACGAGGTTCTCCCCTTCGCCGATGGCAATGGAGTAGATGTTTGAGAATTTCCAGGGGCGGTTACGGTAGGCCATGTCATAATAGGCAGGAGACGGGATCAGGCCGCTTTTCTCGTTGGGCAGGTCGATACCCAGGGGGCTTCCAAATCCAAAACTGGTGATGTGCTTGTTCCACTCGGCCAATCCAATCCGTGTGTCTTCGTAAGGATCATTGGCTTTTCCCTGGTTGACCATCCGCCGAAGCACCTGGTGAAAATACGGGTTGCAGGAGTTGGCAATCGCCCCACGCAGGTCTTCATTGCTGTGTGCACCGTGACAATTGATGATGGTTCGGTCGCACCGAATTCGTGTCTCCGGTGTGATTACACCTTCCTGTAGGGCGGTCATAGCCTGTGCGATCTTGAAAATAGAGCCGGGCCGATACTGTGCCATGAGCGGCCGGTTGAAAAGGGGCTTAAGGCTGTCGGAACTGATCAGCTTGAAATTGGAACTGTACTTTCTTCCCGTAAGCAAGTTGGGATCGTAGGAGGGGCCGGAAACAAGTGCCAGCACTTCGCCGGTGGCGGGCTCAATGGCAACAATACTTCCCGCCTTGCCTTTCATGAGAAGCTCGCCGTACAGCTGAAGGTCAAGATCGATGCCTGTAACCAGGTCTTCGCCGGGAACAGACAGGGTGTCGTAGGCTCCATTCTCGACCGAACCCTGGATAATGCCCTTGACGTTCCTGAGCTTAAAGCGCACGCCCCGTGTTCCCCGCAGTTTCTCCTCGTAGAAGGCTTCTATTCCACTTTGGCCGATGTAGTCGCCCTGCTTGTAGATGCCCGATTCATCGGCCTCCAGCTGGGTCTTGCTGATTTCGCTGACGTACCCCAGCGCATTCGCCAAGGCTGGCGTGGTGTACGCGCGCGTGGTCCGTGCCAATACATAAAATCCCGGGAACTCGTCCAGGTGATCCTGAACGCGGGCAAAATCCACGTTGCTGAGTTGATCGAGGAAGAGCGTAGGCTTATAGGGCGAATACTCCTTGCGTGCCTTCATGGCGCGAAAAGTGGCGCGCAATTGTTCGCGTGACATTTCAAACACACGGCAAAACTTCGCGCTGTCAAAATCCTGGACGTCCTTAAGCAGGACCTCCAACTTGTATTCCGGGGTGTTGTAAACGATTAATTTCCCATTGCGGTCTGTCACCAGGCCGCGTACCGGGTACTCGGTCTGCCGGATGATGGCATTGCTGTCGGCCATCTGCGCGTAGCGATTGTCCACTACCTGGATAAAGAACAGTTTCACCGCGAACACAATCCCGGTGAGTACGATCAGGAGTTGGAATATTTCTCTTCTCCCTTCGTTCATCG
Source organism: Cyclobacteriaceae bacterium (assembly GCA_041917735.1). Classification (GTDB taxonomy): domain Bacteria; phylum Bacteroidota; class Bacteroidia; order Cytophagales; family Cyclobacteriaceae; genus ELB16-189. The sequence goes on along the minus strand of JAYRXB010000470.1, from coordinate 13,165 downwards.
CCTGCGCCGGAATGAAAAGTACTGGAACAACAGAATGACTGTCATGGTAAACAGCAGGCTGGTCATCACCTTCGACATGGTATACCAGAAAATGCCAAAACCCCCGGCTTCCGCAAAAAACAACACGGCATGATGAACGAATACCAGCGGTATGGCATACACCATGAACCATTGCAATCCATTCACTGCAAGAGTGGGTCCCTGCCCCGCATCGTAACCGCCCTGCGGTGTGATGGTAGCCAGCCAATAATTGCGCAGGTAGGCCACCAGTACCAGGCTCAAGGCATGAAGGCCCAGGCTATCGTAGAAGACATCAATGCCAAATCCCAGCAAGAATCCAGTCAGCATCAGGACGAGGGGGTTCGTTTCAATGGGCAGCAAGAGGATAAAGGCCACATACACGAAACAAAAAGCAGTGTTAAACAGTACCAACTGGCGGAAGAGCATCACCTGGGCCAGGAGATACAGGATGAAATAGACAGAATGGAGTACCGTTTCGCGGTTCATCGTTCTCCGTAGGTAACTTGTTCCAACGAATCCAACTCCTGCTTCAGCAGGCTTTTGATCACTTTAACATACGCCAGCCGCCTGAAGTCCTGCGCAAGCTCTACCCGAATGTCGTAAAACTGCGCTTCCTTCTTCAGATCGACTTCGCGTACAATTCCAATCAAGACTCCTTCCGGAAAGACAGCGTTATATCCGGAGGTAACCACGGTATCTCCCGGCTGCGGCTGGACATGCCGGGGAATATACAGGAGACGAATCAAGCGCGGGTCGGTTCCGTCCCATTGGGCGGTTCCGAAATTGCCAGTGCGCTTTAAGACGCTCGACACCTGTTCGTCGGTGTTCAATAATGAAGTTACCACCGCAAAGTGCTCACTAACAGACTTCACTTTGCCCACCGCTCCGGCAGACGATATGACGGCCATACCGGGTGAAAGGCCCGCGTCAGACCCCTGATTGATCGTGATATGGTTCTTGAATTGGGCTACGGTATTGTTCACCACGCGGGCGCTCACAAAATCAAACTTCAAGACCGTATCGATCGCGGTCAGCCCTGCTCCGCCGCTTGTCAACTGCTCGACAAGCGTCCGTAATCCCGCATTTTCGTCTGCAAGTTCCCGGTTGACTTCTGCGAGTGAGAAGTACAGGCGCGTACGCTCCGAAAATCCAATGATGGATGCGGCAAAGCGATTCGCGGAATTGAAGAATTTCGTGTTCTGGTACTGACTGTTCTCAATCCACAACCAGGCACACAACACTTCTAAGAACAGGAACGTAAGGAAGGCCCGGTAGTAGTAAAGAAAATTGAGAAGACGCAGCATTGCATCAGGTCATCAACACTTTGCGATAGTGCTCAAGGTTTTTCAGTGCCGCACCGGTCCCACGCACTACCGCACGAAGCGGGTCCTCAGCAACCTGCACGGTGAGTTTTGTCTTCAGCGAAAGCCGCTTGTCAAGGCCGCGCAAGAGGGCACCACCGCCAGTAAGGTAAATGCCGCGTTCATAAATGTCGGCTGACAATTCCGGAGGAGAAAGCTCAAGCGCCTTCAATACCGCTTCCTCCAGTTTGGAGATCGACTTATCCAATGCAAAGGCGATCTCACTGTAGGAGATCTTTATGGTTTTCGGGATGCCGGTCATCAGGTCACGACCGCGGATTTCGTAGTCATCCGGGCCGTCGTCGAGCTCCGTCAGCGCAGATCCCACTTCGATCTTGACGCGCTCGGCGGTGCGCTCCCCGATCAACAAATTGTGCTGGCGGCGCATGTAATCCAGGATGTCGCGGTTGAAGGTATCTCCGGCGATCCGGATGGATTGATCGCAAACGATGCCCGACAGGGCGATCACAGCAATGTCCGTTGTTCCGCCTCCGATATCCACGATCATGTTGCCGACCGGCTGTTCGATGTCGATACCTATGCCAATGGCCGCGGCAATCGGCTCATGAATCATGTACACTTCCTTGGCGTTGGCGTGCTCCGCGCTGTCGCGCACCGCCCGCTTCTCCACCTCTGTGATGGCCGAAGGTATGCAAATGACCATCCGCAGTGACGGCGGGAAGAGTCGCTTGCCGGTGTCGATCATCTTGATCATGCCACGAATCATCATCTCGGCTGCATGGAAATCGGCGATAACTCCTTCCTTCAGTGGGCGAATGGTCTTGATGTTCTCGTGGGTCTTCTCGTGCATCTGCATGGCTTCGCGACCGATGGCGAGCACCTTGTTGTTCAGTTTATCAAGCGCGATAATGGAAGGCTCGTCAACCACCACTTTGTCCTTGTGAATGATCAACGTATTGGCCGTTCCGAGGTCAATGGCGATGTCGCTGGTAAAAAAGTCGAATAAGCCCATGGGCAGAAATTCCTCCTTGAATCAGGTTAAAAGTGCCTCGAAATTACAGAAATTATCAGGTCAAATACAGGTTCAGTGCTTAAAATGGCGGTAGCCGGTAAAGACCATCGCCATGTCGTGCTCATCGCAAAAGCTGATCGAGTCTTTGTCTTTGATGGAGCCCCCCGGCTGAATAACGGCACGGATGCCTTGGGCATGAGCGATCTCCACGCAATCGGGAAACGGGAAGAAGGCATCAGAGGCCATCACGGCCCCATTTAGGGAAAATCCGAATGCCTTGGCCTTCTCAATGGCCTGCCGGAGTGCGTCAACCCGGCTGGTCTGACCTACCCCGCTGGCCAACAGTTGGCCCTCTACAGCCAGGACGATGGTATTCGACTTGGTGTGCTTGCACACTTTGCTGGCAAAGAGCAAGGCACTTACCTCTTGCGCGGAGGGCGCCTTTCGCGTGACCACTTTCAGGTCGGCCGCCTCATCGGTCTTCCAGTCAACATCCTGCTCAATCAGGCCATTCAGCAGCGACTTAACCTGTTTTGTGCGTTTCAGCGTCTGCTTTTGCAGAAGGAGTATTCGGTTTTTCTTGCCCCGAAGAAGCTCCAGGGCCGCCGGCTCAAACCCGGGGGCAACCAGGATTTCAAAGAAAAGGCTGTTCATGGCCTCCGCCGCAGCCAAGTCAACTGGCCGGTTGGTGGCCAACACGCCGCCAAAGGCAGAGACGGGGTCGGCCTGGAGCGCCTTCTGATACGCTGCTTCAACCGTTGCGCCGGTGGCTACCCCGCAAGCATTGGTGTGCTTGATAATCACAAAGGCCGGCTGGTTCCCAAATTCCTGAACCAGGTCAACCGCTGCGTCTACATCTACCAGGTTATTGTAGGATAGTTCCTTGCCATTCAGTTGTCCGAAGAGCTCTTCGAAGTTGCCATAATATATGCCCTTCTGATGCGGATTTTCGCCGTAGCGCAAGGTTACAGCTGCCTCGTAGCTGGCTTTGTAGGCCGGCAGCTTTTGTTCGGCGTTGAAGTAGTTGAAAATGGCTGTATCGTAGTGCGAGGTGACGTTGAATGCCAAAGCCGCAAAGCGCTTCCGCGTGGCCACGTCTGACTTGGCTCCCTGGGATTCCAAGACCTCCATCAATGAAGCATACTGCCGGCGTGATGCGACAATGAGCACATCTTCAAAGTTCTTCGCCGCAGCGCGAATCAGCGATATCCCGCCGATATCAATCTTCTCGATGATTTCGTCTTCGCTGCCTCCCGCGGCCACGGTTTCCTCAAACGGGTACAAGTCAACGATGACAAGGTCAATGGGTCCAATCTTGAACTCGGCAGCCTGTTTCTGATCGCCGTCGTCATTTCTTCGGAACAGGATTCCTCCAAAAACGGCGGGATGAAGGGTCTTTACTCGTCCTCCGAAGATGCTGGGGTAACCGGTCAGTTTCTCCACGGGCACCACCGGGTAGCCGAGTTTTTCGATGAATTGCTGTGTCCCCCCGGTTGAAACAAATTCCACGCCTGCCTTCCCCAGTGCATGAATGATAGGTTCGAGGTTATCCTTATAGTAGACGGATATGAGGGCGCGGGTGATGGGCTTGATGCTCATGGGTGCGGATTGAGCGGCAAAAGTAAGGCTTAGCCAGAAGAATGGCAGGTCCCGCTGCCGATTAAATCGCTAGTCGAGCCGGAACTTGTCAGAATCAAGGTAGGCGGGGAATCGCTCGCGATATTCCTGAAGTTTCGCACCGTCGAGCACGATCGTTTGCGCCGTCTCGATTTCATCGCCGAACCAAAGTGCCTGTCCGCGTGGCTCGATAACCGCCGAATGTCCATTGTACTCAACGCCCTTGGGGTCGGTGCCAACCCGATTTACGCCCGCCACGTAGGCCAGGTTCTCGATCGCTCTTGCTTTCAGGAGCGTATCCCAGGCCGAAATCCGGGGTTGCGGCCAGTTGGCCACATAGACCAGGAGGTCGTAGGCTAGCGCGCTTTCCTGCGGATTCAGCTGATTGCGGCTCCACACGGGAAATCGCAAATCGTAGCAGACCAAGGGACAAATCCTCCAACCTTTCCATTGCTCCACCACTCTTGACGCACCGCCGGAAAAGACCAGGTGCTCCTCTGCCATTCGAAACAAGTGGCGCTTGTCGTAATGGGTCATCCGGCCGCCGGGTTCCATCCAAATTAGTCGATTGAAATACCGTGTGCCTTCCTGTATGATTACGCTGCCCAGCAACAAGGCGCCGGTTTGATCCGCCATCTGGCGCATCCAGCGCGTCGTATGCAGGTTCATCGCCTCCGCCACCGGTGCGGCATTCATGGTGAACCCGGTGGTAAACATCTCCGGAAGTATGATCACGTCGGTTGGCTGACCCAACGCCCAGATCTTCTCTTCGAGCATAGCCCGATTAGCGACCGGATCCTCCCAATGCAGCGATGTCTGAATGAGCGAGATGCGCAGGTTATCCATAGTCAGAGTGTTCGTAGAATTTTCCCGGCTGCTGCCAGCGTCTCCTCCTTCTTGGCAAAACAAAACCGGAGCAGCCGGTCATCCTGCCCGCTGTGATAAAAAGCAGATACGGGTATGGCCGCCACCTTGTGCGTTCTCGTAAGCCACTCCGCCATTTCCATTTCCGGCTTATCCGCAATGGCGCGGTAGCGCAGTAGCTGGAAATAACTTCCGTGACAGGGTAAGACCTCAAACGACGATCCTTCAATTTGATCCAGAAAGAAGTCCCGTTTCTTCTGATAGAACTCACCAAGTGCAAGGTAGTGGGCGGAATCCTTCATGTAAGCGGCCAACGCATGTTGTATCGGTGTATTCACACTGAAGGTGATGAACTGATGCGCTTTCCGGATCTCCTGCGTCAATACCGGGGAAGCTACCGTATAGCCAATCTTCCAGCCGGTGGCATGAAACGTTTTTCCAAACGAGAAGACCGCGATGGAGCGATCGGAGAGCCGGGGATACTTCAACACGCTTTCGTGCGTAAGTCCGTCGAAGATGATTCGCTCATACACTTCATCACTTAGTACAAGGAGATCATGCTCGAGAGCAATGGCTTCCAGCGACCGCATGTCCGCCGTCGTCAACACCGCGCCGCTGGGATTATGTGGCGTATTGATGATGATCATCCGCGTCTCGCGCCGGATATGTGCCCGTACCTCTTCCCAGTCGATGCGGAAATCCGGGGCACTCAAACTGATCGGAACCGGCACACCACCATTCAGGCGTATGGCCGGGCTGTAGGAATCGTAGGAGGGATCAAAGAGAATTACTTCATCGCCCGATGTCACCAGGGCGGCAATGACCGCAAACAGGGCTTCGGTTCCTCCCGCGGTGATGGTCACTTCGGTTTCCGGATCGACGCCACGCCGATACGTGGAGGTCACGGTTGTGGCTATAACTTCACGCAGCGCCGGGACACCGGGCATGGGCGCGTACTGGTTATGCCCCGCCTTGAGGTGTTCATGAATGAGGGCCACCAACTCGTCCGACACGGGAAAGTCGGGGAATCCTTGAGAAAGGTTAATGGCACCCTGCTCCAAGGCCATTTTTGACATGACCGAGAAAATCGAAGTACCGATACCCGGAAGGCGGGAGTGAATTTTCAATTCAGAACGGATTATCCTCAAAGGTATTCAATCCAAAGTAAGGGCGCATCGGGGCAACCCGTTTACAGGCACGCGTGACGGCCCTGGAAGCCCGGCCGTCGCTGAGCCCCTCACGACAGCATATTCTAACGCTGGCCAGGAAGGCACTTTGTCGGTTATTCCCAACTGTCCCGTAACTTGGCCAAATGTTTCTTGAACCCCGCCTGGAAACCCGTGAACGCGACGGCCGTGCTGGCTGGATCGAGGTTATTTGCGGCTCCATGTTTTCGGGGAAAACAGAAGAGTTGATTCGTCGCCTCACGCGGGCCCTCATTGCCAGGCAAAAGGTCGAGATCTTCAAGCCCAAGCTGGACACCCGCTACCACGAAGAAAAGATCGTGTCGCACGCAGCCCGGGAAATCCGCTCCACCCCTGTCGATTTCGCCAACGACATCCTGCTCTTGGCCGGCGATTGCGATGTGGTGGGCATTGACGAGGCCCAGTTTTTTGATCCTGCCATTGTTGATGTCTGTAACGACCTTGCCAACTCAGGAAAACGGGTAATCGTTGCCGGGCTCGACATGGACTTTGAAGGCCGACCATTCGGACCGATGCCCAATTTGCTCGCTGTGGCGGAGTTTGTCACCAAAGTTCACGCCATTTGCAGTCAAACCGGAGATATGGCTTCGTTTTCGTTCCGGCTTGACAGCGATGATGCCCAGGTTGTGCTGGGTGAAAAAGATAAGTATGAAGCCCGTAGCCGGAAAGCATTCTTCGAGGGCATGAAGAAGCGTCGGAAAAAATCCTAACGCAGGAAGAACATGCTGCACAAAACGCGGGGTATCGTTTTTCGCTACGTCAAGTACGGTGACACGTCCATCATTGTCACGATCTTCACCGATCAGTTCGGCCTCCAGTCGTACCTCGTCAACGGCGTTCGAAGCCGGTCCGGCCGCGGCATGATATCGCTTTACCAGCCACTCACGCTGCTCGACCTCGTTGTCTATCATCGCGAGAATGCCAACCTCCTCCGGATCAAGGAAGCGAAGTGCCTTCACGCCTACCAGCACATTCACCAGGATATCCGAAAGACCACCATCGCTCTGTTTCTTCATGAAATCCTGAACAAGGCTGTCAAGGATCAGAGCAATACGGGGCCCATCTTCAATTTCCTGATGCGCTCCTTCATTTCGCTGGATCAACTGGACGCCGTAGAGAACTTTCACCTGCAGTTTCTTATCCAACTCAGCCGCCACCTGGGTTTTGGGGTTCACACAACGCGTGAAGTGCTGGAAGGAACGTACTCCGGTGAAGAGGATCTTGCCATGCGCCAGTTGCTCGACGCCGGATTTGATGCACCACCCACACTTCCCTATCCCATGCGAAAACACTTGTTGGAGCAGCTGCTGACATTCTACCATCGTCATATCGAAGGAATGCCGCAGATACGATCCCTGGAGGTGTTGAAAGAAATTCTCCGTTAATTCGTCCGCGTGAACCCATTTACCACCCGGTCCAGGATCGTCGTCACCTGCAACAAGCGACTCGCTCCATTCCTGTCGCAGGAAGTTGAAGAGCTGGGGTTCCTTGTCAAACGGGTATTTCAGACCGGGGTCGAAGCGGAAGGCACACTCGAAGACTGCATCCGACTGAACCTCAACCTGCGTTGCGCCAGCCAGGTTCTGTATTCCGTCCGAACCTTCCGGGCCAACCGACCCGAAGACGTCTACAAGAATCTGTTGACCATCCCGTGGGAAAAATGGATTGCCAATGACTCCTACTTTTCAGTCACCAGCACGGTTGATCACTTTACGGTGAACAACAACCTGTTCGTCAACGTCAAGGTGAAGGATGCCATCGTCGACCGTATCCGGCAACAGACCGGGGTCAGGCCCGATTCAGGTCCGGACCTTTCCCATGCTGTAGTTCACCTGTATTGGAAGGAAGAACACGCCGAAATATTCCTGGATACTTCTGGACCCACGCTCGCCAAACACGGCTATCGCAAGATACCTGGAAAGGCACCGATGCTGGAGGCCCTTGCCAGTGCGGCCATACTCGCCATGAAATGGGATCGGAAATCGCCGTTCGTCAATCCCATGTGCGGCTCCGGCACGCTGGCTATCGAAGCGCTGCTTATCGCCACCAATCGAAGGCCTGGTCTCTTCCGTACCAACTATGGCTTCATGCACATCACCGGGTATCGGGAAGAAATGTATACCATGGAACGGCAGCGGCTGAATGATCAGGTACACGAAGTTCCTGGCCTGGTGGCCATTGCCACCGACAACCGGCAGGACGCCATCGACATTTCCGGTATAAACGCAAAAGCTGCCGGTGTTGAGTCGATGCTTCGGTTCCAGGTCTGCGATTTTGCCGAAACAGAAATTCCGGAGACTCCCGGAGTTATTTGTATCAACCCGGAATACGGCGAGCGGATGGGCGAATTCACTGAGCTGGAAGGAACCTACAAGCGAATTGGCGACTTTCTCAAACAAAAATGTGAAGGGTATCTTGGCTACATCTACACCGGCAACCTGGACCTGGCTAAAAAGATCGGGTTGAAGACCAGTCGGCGGATTGAATTCTACAGCGCCAAGCTGGACTGCCGGTTGCTGGAATACGAACTCTACGCGGGCACCCGGCGGCAACCGGAGGCGCAGGACACAAAACCGACCGAATGATTACCTGGCTCGTTCCTCGAGCCGAAAGCCAACGCCGTGGTAGTTGACGATTTCCAGGTTGGGATCTTCCTTCAGGTACTTGCGCAATTTGGAGAGAAACACATCCAGGCTCCGCCCGAGGAAGTAATCATCATTTCCCCATACGCTCTTCAAAATCTCCTCGCGCTTTAACACGCGGTCACGATGGCGACATAGCATGCCAAGAACGTCCGCCTCTTTTTGCGTCAGCACCTTATCGCCGCTTTCGTGATGTAAGGTGAGGTTACGAGAATCAAATCGGTAGGAGCCCAGCGTTATCACATCGTCTGCCCGTGTTGCGGTTCGTCGCAGAAAAACCTCCATACGAAGGACAAGTTCCTCCATGCTAAACGGCTTGACCAGGTAGTCGTCGCCCCCGGCCGTAAACCCGGAAATCTTGTCTTCCAGCATAGACTTTGCCGTCAGGAAAAGTATGGGAACCGTGGGGTTCGCCTTTCGAATGTCCTGGGCAAGTGAAAATCCGTCCTTTCGTGGAAGCATAACATCCAGCAGGCACACATCGAATGCGCCGGCCAGGAACGCCAGTAAGCCGGTAGCACCATCCGTCGACCAGGTAACATCAAAGCCCCGCGCCGAAAGGCCATCGCGGATTACAAACCCGAGAGCAGGGTCATCTTCAACCAGGAGAACTTTGCGGCTCATACTACCGGACAACAGGCAAGATAACACGGAATGCGCTTCCTTTCCCCGGGCTGCTCTCCACCCGGATAGCGCCGCGGTGACGTGTTACGATTTCACGGACATAGCTGAGTCCCAACCCAAATCCCTTCACGTTGTGCACATTGCCCGTCGGTATGCGATAGAACTTGTCAAAAATCTTATCCTTTTCGGAGGAAGGAATGCCAATGCCGTTGTCCACCACCGCTATCTCCAACTGAGTGGCGCTCGGGTTGGAAGTCTGGATCCGGATCTTCGGTGATGTCTCGCAATACTTAATGGCATTGTCCAGGAGGTTGTAAATCACATTGGAAAAATGAAGCCGGTCAGCGGACAACGTATACGATGTTGCTCCCAGATCCAGGTCGATCTCTCCATCCAGGCCCACCGACCGGCTACGCACAACCTCGCCGATGAGTTCATGAACATCCAGCGGCTCCAGTTTCATGGCCACGTCTTCGCGGTCGAGTTCGGCCACCTGAAGCACGCGCTCTACCTGTTGACGCAGACGCAGGTTCTCGTTCTCGATGATGGTTGCATAATTCAGCAATCGCTCAGGCGTTTGTCCTATACCCGGTTCGCGAAGCACACGTGCTGAAATGGCAATGGTGGAAATCGGCGTCTTGAACTCGTGCGTCATGTTATTGATAAAGTCCTTCTGAATTTCGGACAACCGGCGTTGCTTGAGAATAACAAAGAGGGTGTATCCAAAAAAGAAGATAACCACCAGCGTGACGGCAGAGGAGAATCCCCAAATCCCCATCTGGCTGATGAGGTTGGCCTCCAGGAACGGGAATTGAACGGCAAAATAATATCCATCCGTACCCAACTTTGGCGTTTCGGGAAACTGGCCGACTGCACGGATGTTCCCCGGCGAGATGAAATCACCTCCGACCATACACTTCTCGGAACAGTCATAGATACCGTATTCAAACCCCGCGGTCACATTTCTGTTCTTGAATTCGTTGACCAGGAGAAACTCCAGGACGCTGGCCTCCACCGGGCCATTAACATGCACGATGAAGTAGTTTGAAGACACCTGTTCAACCGGGTTGCTTGCGGGCAAGGGTACCTTGTTGATCGTGTACAAACTTCTGGCTACCGTATTCAGGGCTGTATTCACATCGCGGTAGAATTGATTTTCGCGAATGTCAAAGGCCCTGCGTACCCAGTAAATCTGGGTTACGGTTATCCCGGCGATGCTCAGGACGGCCAGAATAATTACTACACGGAGGGTAGAGCGGCTCACCTTACAAAAGTAAACCGTATACAAGACCCAGCCATGAGGGTTAACAAGTCATTAACATCGCTTTATGACCCCAATAACACGCTGGCGCGGCTTTTGATACGATGTTTGTACCGTTGGACGAGACCCCTTAATTTTAACCTCTAAACTATAGAAGACATGAAACGAATTATTCTCGTTGCCGCCCTGGTTCTGGTTGCGCAGGTGACCTTTGGTCAGGCTGAAACGGCTCCCGCTTCCGAGTATGCGGTTGCTTCCGTTGACAACCTGGTGCACGATTTCGGCAAGATTAAGCAGAACGTCCCGGTTACACACGAATTCACCTTTATCAACAAAGGCAAAGTCCCGATGATCATTACCAACGCACAACCTTCGTGCGGTTGCACGGTACCTTCGTGGACAAAAGAACCCATTCCTCCGGGTGGAAGCGGATCGGTAAAGGCCACCTTCAATGCTGTAGCCGTGGGCACATTTGACAAGTCTGTGACCGTAACAGCCAACGTCGAAGGCGGTGTAATCATGCTTCGCATTCGTGGCGAAGTTCTCTCGCCCGTCCCCAATCCATAACAGAAGGAAAGACAAAACAAGAAAGGCCGGGTTCAACCGGCCTTTTCTGTTATCAGTCACTTTAGCTCGTTAAAAGCGCACGTAGCGCGCTATCAACTGGGCGTCCAACCCGATTCGCTTTGCTTTTGCTGCCTGGCGTCGAAGGATGAACTCAAAAATGCTACGCCATCCCGGGAGGTTGCTCTCGCTACTCTCAAACAACCAGGCCAGGGCCAGCCGATTCCTGGGTAAGCCCTTCCGGTTCGTTTCCCCATCACGCGCCAGGCCATAGGCCACCTGAAGCGACTGTTCAAATCCGCGTGAACCCGGTCGCAACTCCACACGAAACTTGACAGGCGCGGCGGAACTGTTAAAGAACCGGTGATTAACGAATCGCTCGGCCGTTACCGACTGCCCCGGCTCGAGTTGCCAGGTTTGGTCACCGGCTTGTACGCCCAGTCGTCCTTCGAGGCATTCGAATTTCTCGGAATACGTTTTGTGGTAATGAATACCCACACCACCTCCCGCTGCCAATTCCACGACTACGAGGGTATAAGCTCCGTCCGTCTCTTCCGAAGTCTTCAAAAAGGTGACGTAATCCTTTTGAACCGGGTTAAAGATCCGCCGGGAATTGTCCATAGGCGTCAGAGGATAAAGCAAAATAACACTTAATCTTCTTCACTGTACGTATCCACGATGTGTTGACTGATGACACGATAGATCTCAGAAATCTTCTCGTCGCCGGAAAGAAACTCCATGTGGCGATCCAGCACTTCCAGGTCGCCCCGAACCGCCGGCCCCGTTTGTGATACCTCCGGGCCCGTCTGCAGGGCTTTGCTGATGGTCTCTTGGACGAGGGGTTTCACCAGGTCAAACTCCAGGCGGTTTGCCTGCAGGATGCTCTTGGCGATGGAAAGCATGTGGTTGGGAAAATTCGAGGCAAACACGGCTGCTACATGCAGGGCCTTTCGCTCTTCGGAAGTAGTTTTCCGCACCTGCTGACTGAGTGACCGGGCAACGGTCAGGAGTTGCTTCTCTGATTCATCGGTTGAACACTCTACAAAAATCGGTATGGTCTTGAAATCCACCCGTTTTGACTTGCTGAATGTCTGCAGTGGATACAGCACACCCGTATGCGCGGCCGCGGCATACTGTAGCACCGAGAGCGGCTGAGCCCCTGAGCAATGGATGAGAAGAGCGTCATCCGGCAAAACAATACTCATCGCGACTTGTTCAATCGCGTCATCGGAAGTGGCAATCACAAACAGTCGCGATTTGCTCGTCGAGAAATCCAGGGATGCCTTTACATCGGCCTGGTAGAGGCGCTCCGTAAGCGCTTCGGCGTGCCGGGGATTGCGGCTGAAGACTTCGCGCACCACGTGCCCGGCGTTATCCAGTGCCGGTGCCAGGTGCCAAGCCAGGTTTCCTGCCCCGATGAATGAGACGTCCATGTCAGGCCGGGACGCGGCAGATTTCGGCCAACTTGGTCACGGCAAAATCAATCTCCGCTGCCGTGGTGTATTTGCTGAACGAAAAGCGGACTGCACCACGGCGGGACTGCGGATACAGGGCACCCAGCACGTGGGAGCCAGTCGAAGCACCGCTGCTGCAGGCACTGCCGCCGGAAGCGGAGATGCCTTGCAAATCGAGGTTGAACAGCAGCATGTCGTTTTCATCGGATTCCGGCAAGGATACGTTGAGCACGGTATACAGGCTCTTCTCCAGGTTTGCGGAATCGCCGTTGAAGGAGGCCCCCGGCACTTGCTCGCGTAGTCGTTCAATCATTCGGGCCTTCAGGCCCTGAATGTGCGTAGCATGGGAATCCATGTCGCGGTAAGCAATCTCCAGCGCCTTGGCAAGGCCGATGATGCCGTAGACATTCTCCGTCCCCCCACGCATGTTGCGCTCTTGCGCTCCACCATGAATGAACTGGCCAATCTTGTGATCTTTCTGGATATACATGAAGCCTACGCCTTTCGGACCGTGAAAGTTGTGTGCGCCGGCGGTCATGCCACAGTCGTAGAGTTCCTTCAGGGTGTGACGATAATGCC
>JAYRXB010000469.1:0-3021 GCA_041917735.1 Cyclobacteriaceae bacterium | reverse complement strand
TGGTTGGGTAGCACTCTGTTCCCTGGTATGGTTTGCCAGCGGCTGCAGCCCCGAGGGGAAGGCGCTGAAGAATTTCCGTTACGGGAACTACGAAACCGTAATCGCTTTTTATAAAGATGTACTGGCCAAGCAACCCAACAACGGGAAGGCTAATTACTACATTGCGGAGTCCTACCGTCAGTCCAACCGGATCAAGATGGCGCAACCGTACTACGAAAAGGCTGGTGGACCGGGCATCAGCAAGGATACGGTGCTCCTTCACCTGGCCAAAGCCCAGCAGGCCAATGGCAACTATGCAGACGCAAAGCAAACGCTCGAGGCTCTGATCACCACCACCGAAGTAGAGGGGCTTCGTGATCGCGCCAGGAGGGAACTCAAGGGGTTGAATGACCTTGACGAACTCGCTGAAAAAAAGAGTTACTACCGCATTCGCAACCTGGAGGCGCTTAACTCCAATTTCTCGGAGTACTCGCCCGCCTACCTCAATGGCGAGCTGTACTTTACTTCAGCGCGGTCGAACGACCGGATCTACGGATCTACCGGAACGCCATTCACCGATCTGTATAAAGCAAAAACCCAGGGCGCAAACGTTGAGTCTGAGACGATCAAGCCCCTGCCTGAATCGATCAACACGCCAAATGTAAATGTGGGCACCATTGCCTTTTCGCCGGACGGAAAAACCATGGTGTTCGCCAAGGGCAACACGGGCAAGCGCAAAGGCGCCAACGACGTAGACCTCTATCTCTCCCGTTTCCGAAACAATGCCTGGACCGAGCCGGTGCAGATTAACATCAACCAGCCCGACTCCTGGGAATCAACGCCTGCCTTTAGCCCGGACGGAAGACACTTGTACTTTGCCTCGAACCGCAAGGGCGGCTTTGGAGGCCTGGACCTGTACTCCGCGCAAATGGACTCGCGGGGTCGCTTTACGCGCGTTCGAAATTTGGGCCCGGAAATAAACACTTCCGGCAACGAATCCTTCCCGCATATCGCTGAAAACGGAAAAATGTATTTCTCGTCCGATGGTCACCCCGGATACGGAATGCTCGATCTCTTTGTCGTAAATCGGGTCAATGGCAAAACGGCCATCGATAACCTGGGGCAACCCGTCAACTCTACGGCCGACGATTTTGGAATGTTTCTCTTCCGGGTCGACCGGGGTTTCTTCACAAGCAACCGCGAAGGCGGCAAAGGCGATGATGACATCTACACGTTTGTTAACGAAGATCCCAACCTCCGCGTCGTTAACTACTACCTGCAAGGCGTTACGTACTCCATGCAGCCGGATAGCACCAAAGACATCTTGCCGGACACCAAAGTGACTTTACTGGACTCCAAAGGAGATGTCATGCAGGATTACGTTACCGGCAACGACGGAAAATTCCTTTTTCGCGTCTACGAAAATGAGAAGTATACACTCATTGGCGAGACCGAGGGCTTCCTTGTAAAACGCGGCCAATACCAAACAGCCGGCAAAACGGTCGACCCCGCCACCCTTAAAGAACTGGTCACCAACATCACCTTCGACACGCTGCTGGTACTCGATCGGCTGGAAAAAAACAAGGTGTTTGTCCTTAAGAATATCTATTTCGGCTATGATAGTGCCACCATACGTCCCGAATCGGCTCGTGAACTCGACAAGTTGGTGGATGTTCTGAATGACAACCCGGAAATCAAGATTGAAATGTCATCACATACCGACAGCATCGGCACGGTGGAGCGCAACATCAATCTTTCGCAGCGGAGGGCTACCGCTACAGTCAATTACCTCATCAAGAAGGGCATCGCATCCGAGCGCCTGGTTGCCAAAGGTTACGGCGAGTCCAAGCCCATCGCCAGAAACACCAACCCCGATGGTTCCGACAATCCTGAAGGCCGTCAGCGCAACCGCCGCACGGAGTTCAAGATACTGGAAATCGGGCCCCGCCTCATCAAGGAAGGGGAAGAAGATGACGAGGATGACAAGTTCTTCAAAAAGGGGATCGAGAAAGAGCCCGATCCCGATCGCAATCAATAGCCCTTATTGATTCCTTTTTGCGTGGCCGGAACTCCTTCCGTCATCCACGCCGGAGCAGCTCCTCCTCTCAGGTAGTGATCGAAGAACTGCTTCATGCGTATCTGAAAGTCCATCCGGTTTTCACGCTTCACGGGCCAATGCGGCTCACCATTATAATTCAGCATCCAGACCGGCTTATTGAGCCTCCGCAGCGCCAGGTACATCTCGATTCCCTGGTACCACGGAACGGCATCGTCGGCATCGTTGTGCAGCAAGAGTACGGGTGTCTGAATCTTGTCGGCGAAGAAAATCGGTGAGTTCTCAATGAAGTGCATGGGCTTTTGCCAAAGGGTGCCTCCAATTCGACTTTGGGAATGTTCGTATTGAAACATGCGGCTGAGCCCGGTGCCCCACCGGATTCCGCCATACGCACTGATCATGTTCGCCACTACAGCCCCCGCCTCGGCTGCTTTGAAGAGGTTGGTGCGGGTAAGGAGGTAGGCAATCTGGTACCCACCCCAGCTATGGCCCTGGATGCCAATGTTCTTTTCATCGACGAACCCTTTTGCAATCAGGCCTGTCACACCGGGAAGAATACAATTGTGGGCGCTTTCGCCCGGGAACCCAATCTTGTACACGATATCCGGCACAAAAACGAGGTAGCCATCGCTTACATAGGTGGATCGGTTGATGGTTGATCGCAGCGGCGTCGGCGGGATATAGGCATGAAGGTTGTCGCTTTCCCGCTCGTAGAAATAGACAATCATGGGATACTTCTTCTTCGGATCAAATCCTTCCGGTTTGTACAGCAATCCTGTGAGCGGCACGTTGTCCAGGGAGTTCCAGGTGACCGTCTCGACGGTACCCCAGAAGTAATTCTTCATCTGCGGGTTGGACCGCCGATGATCAGCAATTCCTTGTCTATGATCGCTACGATATCTGGGCCCTCGATCCGGAGGGCAAGAAGCCTCCGGTCAACCTGACCCGGTCCGGACGTCAGGAAAAGACAGTGTATCGCTATCAAC
>JAYRXB010000468.1:0-8775 GCA_041917735.1 Cyclobacteriaceae bacterium | reverse complement strand
TCCTGCGCGGACACCAGGGTCGCAGCAGACAGCATGCAGCAAAGCAGCAACGATTTCATAGCATAGGGGGGGTTGAATGACCAAATATAGCGAGTCCGGGACGGTCGGTAACGGAAAAGTGAGGAACGGCTACTCCCGGTAAAATGCTATGTTTGGACCGTTGAAAAGCCTATCGGTATGCTCGATCACATTCAGGAAGCCAGCAAGTTCCTTCGCGATCATGGAGTTGCTTCACCGGAAGTTGGAGTAATCCTTGGTACAGGATTGGGAAATCAGTTTGTCAAGGAGATCCGCAATCCCATCTCCATCAACTACAATTCAATCCCCCACTTTCCTATCTCCACCGTAGAATATCACAAAGGCAAGTTGATCTACGGTACGGTAAAGGGAAAAAAGGTGCTGGCGATGCAGGGTCGATTTCACTATTACGAAGGTTACAGCATGCAGCAGATTACGCTCCCGGTGAGGGTGATGAAAATGCTGGGTGTAGAGAGCCTGTTGATTTCGAATGCGGCAGGGAACATGAATCCCAAATGGAAGAAAGGCCAGTTGATGCTCATTGACGATCACATCAACCTGCTTCAGGATAACCCGTTGCGCGGGCACAACGTGGAAATGTTCGGTCCCCGCTTTCCCGATATGAGCCAACCGTATTCCGCCAAGCTTAACAAAAAGCTCTTGAGCATTGCCAAGAAGCGGGGCATCCGACTGAACGTCGGTGTATACGTAGCGGTGATGGGACCCAACCTGGAGACGCGTGCGGAGTACCGGTTCCTTCACCAGATTGGCGCGGATGCAGTAGGCATGAGCACAGTCCCGGAGGTAATTGTGGCCAACCACATGTCCATGCCGTGTTGCGCCATTTCCGTGCTGACCGACGATTGTGATCCGGACAACCTGCAGCCGGTTGACTTCCACCAGATCGTGGAAACAGCAGGAAAAGCCGAAAAACGTCTCACCGAACTATACATTGAGCTGATTTCGAAGATCTGAAAGGGGTTGATTTGCAACCTTTGGCCTCGAACAAGCGTCTTACGGTCATCACGCAACACGCCCTTTCTATGAAGACGCTTCTATCCGCAATCCTGCTCTTGCTTTCTGTGACCGTATTTGGACAAACCAAAGACGGGATCTACCAGATGGATAAGTACTACGCCATGGCGCCGCGCGGAATTCTAAAGCTCAATTCTTCTGATGCAAAGGTGAACATCACCGGATCAGCGCGTATCGATGCTCATGTGAAGATCTATCGCCAGGTGACCACCCGGGGCGTAGTGTTTGGGCAGGAAGAATTCGCCGTCGATGTATTTGAAGAAGAGGGCAACCTGGTTATCCGTGAACACTCCAATTCTACGGCTGTCGGAATGATCGGATACCATTATGAGAAGTATGAGATCACGCTGGAAATCCCCGAAGGCGCCAGTCTGCAGATTAAGGGCGACGATGGCGACTACCGGGTGCGCAATGTAAATGGCAGCATCTCCATGGATATTGATGATGCCGATGTGGAGTTGTCATCCTGCCAGGGCAGCGAGTTCCGTTTCCGGCTGGATGATGGAGATATCGTAATGGATGGAGGCAAAGGAAAACTGGACATCGACGCAGATGATGCAGATGTTCACATTTCGGGCGCCCATTTCACGTCCGTCCTGGCCGATGTAGATGACGGCGACCTGCAAATCGAAACTACGCTGGCCGACCAGGGCGAGTATATGATCAATGCACAGGACGGCCTCGTCGCGATGACCATCACCGGTGGCGGCGGAAAGTTTGATGTCCGTCATGATGATTCTCGGGTGACCACGGAAGGTGAATTCAAGCAGATTGACCGATCAGACGGCCGCACAACACTGGTGCTTGCGCAGGGTAATGCGCGGGTAGATATCCGTTCGGATGATGCGCGGGTGAGGTTGGTGAGCCGATAGGGCTACACATCACAAATTTGAATCGCCTGACGGAGCGAGGCGATTTTATCTGCACTGCTGGGGATAAACTCCTGCGCCACAAACCCGGTAAACCCGGTGGCTACGATGGCCCGCATGATGGCGGGATAGTAAAGTTCCTGGCGTTCATCGATTTCATTTCTGCCGGGAACGCCTCCGGTGTGATAGTGGGCAATGTACCGGGCGTTGGCGCGCAGGGTTGCAATAACATCGCCTTCCATGACTTGCATATGGTAGATGTCGTACAAAAGCTTGAAATGGGGCGAACCGAGTTTTTCGCACAAGGCAACACCCCAGGTGGTATGATCGCATTGATAGTCCTTGTGATCCACCTTGCTGTTGAGCAATTCCATGCAAACCGTGATGTTGTTGGCCTTGGCAATCTTCAGCACCGGTTCCAGTCCACGGGCACAATTTTCCAGGCCTTGCTCGGCGGTTAACCCATGGGCGTTTCCACTGAAGCAGATGACATTCTTCAACCCGGCTGCTGCAGCTTTCGGAATGTTTTCGGAATAGTCCTTTAGCAAGGTGGCGTGCAAACCAGGGTCGTTGAACCCCTTCGTTAGTCCGATGGGCGATGCATAGGCCATCGCGCAAGTCAGGCCATAACGCGCAGCGATCGCCCACTGGTCAGCCCGCAACAAGTCGATGGAGGAGATGCCGATATCCTTTGCGGCTTCACACAACTTCTCCAACGGGATATCATCGTAACACCATTGACAGACGGAGTGGTGGATGTTGTTCTTCAAGGCGGATTGAGTTTGCATGGCAGCTGTTGCTGACCCGGGAATCAGGGCGGTACCGGCTAATCCAGCCAATGATTTCAACGCAGTCTTTCTGTTCATCCGTGATTACTTGTCGTTGCGATAGACGGTGCCATCCTTCATCACAAAGGTCACCTTGCGGAGCTCGGAAATGCTCTTGGAGGGGTCGCCCCGGACAGCCATCAAGTCGGCCTTCATTCCGGGTCGGATTGATCCAATTTCATTTTCCATGTGCAAGGCCCGTGCGTTAACGGAGGTTGCAGCGCGGAGGAGGTCCAGGGTCTTCATTCCGCCGTACTCGCCCATCAATTCAAGTTCATACACGTTTTCGCCGTGGGGGAATACGCCAACATCGCCGCCCAGGCCTATGGTAACGCCCGATTTAACGGCGATGGACAAGCTTTTCTTCTTGTTCTTCACGGGCGCCGGCTCCTCGTCTTTCCCCTTCTTCCAGCCACGGTACTGATTGATGGCATCAATGGCGGCAACGGTGGGGTAAAACGTAACGTTGTGCTGCTTCATGAGGGCGGCGATTTCCTCATCGATAAAGTCACCGTGTTCAATGGTCTCCGCCCCGGCCAGGATCGCCCTCCGCATCGCCTCTTTGCTTTTCGCATGGCAAACCAGGTAGCGGCCGGAGCTGCGGGTTACTTCGTTGATTAACTTGAGCTCGTCGAGCGTGAAGGAGGGCTGATCCTCGCCCTTCGTTCCCCACCGATAGTCGGCATAGACCTTAACAAAGTCGGCACCTTTTCCAATTTGATCCCGGACAACGCGGATGAGGTCGTCCCCGTCAGCTGCTTCGGCGCCAAGCATAATGGTTTGATCGGTATCATAACCCTTGGGGCCATAGGAGCCAGTTGAAACGATGGCACGTCCGGCAACGATCATCCGGGGGCCTGGAACAATTCCTTCGTTGATCGCTCGTTTCAAGGCGACATCCGCATAGCCTGCGCCTTCTGTTCCGAGGTCACGCACGGTAGTAAACCCGGCCATGAGGGTGTTGCGTGCATGCACGGTAGCTCGCACGGTCCTGTATGCGTCAGATTCCTTGAGAACCTGTGTATCCCAGTCGGTGATGTTGTACGGGTAAAGGAACAGGTGGGAGTGCCCTTCGATCAAGCCGGGCAGGAGTGTGAGCCCGGGCATAGCTACGATTTGCGCATCTTTCGGGGCATTGACGGATGTGCGCGGACCGGCTGCTGTAATCTGATTTCCTTCGACTACCACTACCCAGCCTTCGTGCATCTCGGTACCATCAAAGACCCGATCGGGCTGAAAAATCCAGGTCGATTTTGATTGGGCGGCAGCGAGGCTGCACGCCAGGATCAGGCAGAATGTGGAGAGTGATCTCATAGCTTTCCGGTTGTAGGTAGTGTAGCCGACAGGAAAAGGTAGATTTTTTTGGGCAGACTAGAAAGGCTGACCGGTCAGCGGAAACTACTTGCTGAAATTTTCAGCCTGGTCGATGATGCTGCCAGTTAGGCTCATCAGGTCTGTATAGACATCGATCAGGTTGTAGATCGCCTCCAGGTTGGCAAGGGTGGCATTCTGGTAGTTCAGCTGGATGAGTCGAAGGTCAATGGCGTTGATGTAGCCTACCCGGTAGCGTTCCTCGGCCAGGCTGAGATTCAATTCTGTTGCGCGCTGGTTGGTCCGGGTAATTTCAACGATCTGTTTGCGTTGCTCAAAAAGGTCAAATGCAATTTGCAGGTCGCGCTGCAGCGATAATTTGAGTTGATCGGTTGTCTGCTGCCCGATCAATTCGCGGGTTCGGGCATTCTGCACGCTCCGTTTGATTTGGCCACCGTTGAATAAGGTCCATCGCAACGTGAAGTTGGCGTAGGTACCGTAGGAATTTCCCTCGACGGTCCGTGCCTCGGGTTGATACGTCGTGTTGATAACAGGCTGGGCGGGATCATCCAAGAGGTAGCCAACGGTGCTCTTAACCGGAATCGATGTGGCAGAGGGTACGGTCGGTCGGAAATTGGCGCGCAACCAATCCAGGCTTCCGGTGGCGCCCAGGTTTACGTTGAAGGATGGATAGAGCGGTGCTTTCGCCAACTGCGTATTGCCCCGCAAAATCTCCTGCGTGATGTATTGATTCTTCAATGTGAAGTTGCTGCGGGTCATCTTCTCTTCCAGGTCCCCATAAACAAACGTAGGAGGAGTAAACCGCAGGGGTTGGGGGAACGAGTAGGTCTTGTCCACCTTCTCGTTGATCAGCACATTGAGGTTTCGGACAGCGTTTCTGTAGTTGAGACTCTGTAACACAAGGTTGCCGGAGTCGGTCAGGAAGTTGCTTTCCTCCTGGAGCACATCAAAGGTGATGGCGCTGCCAACGCTCTTTTTTAGCCGTACCTGGTCATAGCGTGTTCGGGAGAGTTCAAGAAGTTTCTTGCGCACCTCGAGACGTTCCTTCTCCAGGAGAACCAGGCTATAGCCCAGGATGATGCTTTGAAGGGTATTCTGAACGACAATGGACGCATTACCTTCCGACTGTTGTTGCAGGCGTTCCAATTGTTCCTTGTTGACGCTTACACTGAAACCATTGAAGATCACCCATCCGATGTCGACCTGGCCAGGAAGGCTATTAGACAAGCTGGTACCCGGGACCGCGAAGGGGTTGGCCGGCACACGGGTAACGAGGGTGTTGGTGCTGCTGAGAAGCAGGTTGATGGTTGGGTAACGACCCGCCTGGCCGGGGTTGTTGTTGTTCCGGGCGATTTCAACGAGGTTCTTCTGTATCTGGATGTCAAAGTTGTTCTTCAGCCCGCGTTGAATGGCATCTTCGAGCGTCATGGGCTCCTGGGCAGCAAGGCAGCCCGGCAGCACGATGAGGAGAATAAGAAGCCACTTCTTCATGGGGCACAAAATAACGCTTTCAACGCCCAGGAATGGGCTGAAGTTTTGCAGGTGGCGAATTTTTGATGTAAGGTCAGGAAGCCGTTTCCACGGGCTCCTTCAGGTTTATCCAAAAGTTGTTGTAGCCTTCGCCCAGTTGAATGTCCAGGGTACCAACCGCCAGCATCTCCAGGATAGCAAGGAAGTTAAAGATCAGCGCGACGCGCGTGGGGTTCTGGGTCACCATCTCCGCAAAAGCAAGCGTGCGTTTGCGCGTCAGTTCATTGAGTATGTATTCCTTCTGTCCCTCTACCGTGTACGGGTACTGAACCACCTGGTGTACCGGCCGGTTCTTTTCTTCCTCGTGGCGGCGGAGGACTTTTTCGAAGACCTGCATCAATTTGTACAGGTCAACGGTCTGCAACTCGGCTTCCACATTGACGCTGGCAGCAAGCGCTTTTACTTCACGGAGAATGTTGCCGCGCTTTTCCTTGTGCAATTCCGCCTCTTCCATCTGCTGAAAAGACTCCACGACGGACTTGTACTTCTTGTACTCCAGCAGGTGTTTGACAAGTTCTTCACGCGGATCAATCTCGTTGCCCTGTTCATCGAGCTGCGGGCGAGGCAGGAGCATCTTGGACTTGATGCGCATCAAAGTGGCAGCCACCAGGATAAATTCACTGGCCAACTCCACGTTCAGTGTCTCCAGGTGATGGAGGTAGTTGAGGAAATCGTTGGTGATTTTGGCTATTGGAATATCGTAGATATCCAGTTCGTCACGTTCGATAAAGAATAGGAGAAGGTCAAAAGGACCTTCAAAAAGTGGCAGCTTGATTTCAAAATTCTCTCCGCTCATAGGCCGGCAAAATTATTCAAAATCGGCACAGAAACCCTCCGGCCCTGCAATTGTGTAGATTTGCCCTGAATTTCGGCTGAAAACCCTGTAAAACACTTACCTTTCTTCGTTGTTTAGTACTTCGTATTGCAACCTATGCTGATTACCCCCGGCCACCTCTTAGCCCAAATAAACAGCCCGGCCGACCTGAAGAAACTTGATCAGGCGCAGTTGGTTCAGCTTTGCCAGGAACTGCGGCAATTCATCATCGACAATGTATCCATCTATGGCGGACATTTCGGTGCCAGCCTGGGGGTAGCCGAGTTGACCGTAGCGCTGCATTACGTCTTCAATGCGCCCTATGATCAAATCGTCTGGGATGTAGGGCACCAGGCATACGGACACAAGATTCTGACCGGGCGCCGCGAGGCTTTTCACACCAACCGGTTGTATAAAGGAATCTCCGGATTCCCCAAGCGTAAGGAAAGCGAGTACGATGCTTTTGGCGTTGGACATTCATCGACATCTGTATCCGCTGCGCTGGGTATGGCGGTGGCTAGTCATTACAAAGGACTGGAAGACAAGCAGCATGTGGCTGTCATTGGTGATGGCGCACTTACCGGCGGCATTGCATTTGAAGGACTCAACAACGCGGGCGTATCCAACACCAACCTCCTCATCGTTCTCAACGACAATTGCATGTCGATCGACCCCAATGTGGGCGCACTGAAGGATTACCTGACGGACATTACGACATCGCAGACGTATAACCGATTTAAAGATGAAGTGTGGAATCTCCTTGGAAAGCTCTCCAAGGTTGGAAAGAACGCCCAGGAAGTGGTTTCCAAAGTGGATCAGGCGCTCAAGTCGGCCTTGTTAAGCCAAAGCAATCTCTTTGAGTCGCTCAACCTCCGGTATTTCGGGCCGGTTGATGGACACGATGTTGATCACCTCGTGGCAGTTCTGAATGACCTCAAGCACATCAAAGGCCCGAAGATCCTGCATTGTGTAACGATAAAGGGCAAAGGCTATGGCCCTTCTGAATCGGGTAACAAGACTACGTGGCATTCGCCCGGTACGTTTGATAAAATCACCGGGGAGATTCACAAGAAGGTATACGACAAGCCCCAGGCACCGAAGTACCAGGATGTTTTTGGGCATACCCTGGTCGAATTGGCGAAGGCAAACGACAAAATTGTGGGAATCACTCCCGCGATGCCGTCGGGCTCTTCCATGAATATCATGATGAAGGAAATGCCAGATCGCGCGTTCGACGTGGGCATTGCTGAGCAGCACGCGGTTACGTTTTCGGCCGGGTTGGCGACGCAGGGACTTGTTCCGTTCTGCAACATCTACAGTTCCTTCATGCAGCGGGCCTATGATCAGGTCGTGCATGATGTCTGTATCCAAAATCTGCCGGTAAATTTCTGCCTGGACAGGGCAGGCTTTGCCGGTTCCGATGGACCGACACACCACGGTGCCTACGATCTGGCTTACTTCCGTTGCATCCCCAATATGATCGTGGCTGCGCCGATGAACGAATCAGAGCTGCGCAACCTGATGTACACGGCCCAACTGCCACGCCAGGAACAGGCGTTTTCGATTCGCTACCCGCGTGGGCAAGGCGTCATGCCCAATTGGCGCACCCCTTTTGAAGCAGTCCCGATCGGTACGGGAAGAAAGTTGCGCGATGGCGAAGAAGTCGCCATCCTTACCATTGGACATATCGGCAATTACGCAGTGGAGGTGTGTGATACCCTGGAAAAGCAAGGTATCCGGGTGGGCCATTATGACATGCGCTTTGTGAAGCCGTTGGACGAGAAGCTGCTACACGAGATTTTTGCCAACTACCGAAAAGTGGTGACCGTGGAAGACGGATGCCTGCAGGGTGGGTTTGGAAGTGCTGTGCTGGAGTTCATGGCGGATCACCACTATTCAGCGGAAGTCAAGAGACTCGGTATACCCGATGCAGTGATTGAGCATGGTGAGCAGCTGGAACTTCACGATGAGTGCGGTTTCGGCCCGGAGGGCATTCTGGGCGCCGTTCATGCTTTGCTGGAGAGCATTTCCCGCCGGTAACGGCACCTCATGGGTTATATACACATTCGTGATCAGGGGGCGGGCCGCCCCTTGGTCTTTATTCATGGGTTCTGTGACACACATCAGCTTTGGGATGAATTTGCAAAGCCGTTTGCAGAACGATTCAGAGTAGTTACGCTGGACCTGCCGGGCTTTGGGCAGTCGGATTTGCTCCCCGCACCCTTCACACTGGATGACGTGGGCGACCGATTGGCAACGCTGTTCTCCGAGTTGAAGTTGGATCAACCCATATTGATTGGCCACTCGCTGGGGGGTTACGTCTCTTTGTCGATGTTGGAACGCCATGATG
>JAYRXB010000467.1:0-4729 GCA_041917735.1 Cyclobacteriaceae bacterium | reverse complement strand
TGCCGAATGGAAACCTGTTTATCGGATCCGCTGCCCAGGGCATTGCCACGGAAGTGACACCTTCCAACGCGATCATCTGGAAATACAAGAACCCGGTTACGGTAAACGGAATTGTGGGTCGGACCGATCCTACCACCAATCCCAACTACACGCCGCGGCCTGTTTTCCGCACCATCAAGTACCCGGCCAATTATGCGGCCTTCCAGGGTCGTGCACTCATACCGCAGGAACCCGTAGAGGGTGCTCCGTGGGCTGACTGTGCCTTGGTAGTCACCGGGCTGGAGAAAAGCGCGGAAGGAGCGCTGGCATTTCCGCTTCCTGCTGACGACCGGCTTACCATCGCGCATCCCGGGAACTTCTGCGCGGAGTTGACCGATAGCCGGGGACAAAAAATATTTGAGGGTCAGGGACAGGATCAACTGCTCATCAATACCTCCGCCTGGCCGGCAGGTCTATACATCCTCGGTGTTGGCAGCCGGAAAGAAAAAATCATCATCAGGCACTGATTTGATCCACGAGTTGTTTCCGCGTGTGGTGATCCCGCGTCGCAATTCGAACAAGGTAAGCCAGCCCCCGGGCTTGGGCAATGCCCCGAGTTGGTAACCGGAAGTATCGACAGGAGCAGGATGCCCCATTTTCCAATCACCACCTCCAGCGGCATCCAGTGGCGCGGTACATTGTCCGAAGACCACGACCCCGCGGGTAACCGGGCGAGTCGCCTTGTCACTTAGCAGGCCTTCCACCAGGTAGGTTTTCCATTCCGACGACACGGATGGGCCGATCCGTCACGTTGTCGAAGAAATTCATGCTCTTTTCCGTGTCAATTCATGCCCAGAGCCGCACAGGTGAGAACTTCGTTCCCTGGGTGAAGCGCACACGCGCCGACAATGTGAATTAACCTACGTGGCTGGTCGTAACGTCAATGGATTGAATAAACGTGGTGTAGTCCTGCTCGACTTCCTGCGCGCCCGAAGCGCCTGCCTGCACCACCCTGAAGAACAAAGCGATTGCACGGATAATTACTAAAGAAGTTCTTGTTCAGCCTATTGCCCGGTTCCCGGCTTGTCGGGCGTCCGCAAATAGCTGCGCGACTTCCGTTGCTCCATCGTGGCAAGCTGGGCCTCTCCAAAACTGTCGCGGTTGCCGGTAAACAATACCCGCCAGATGCGGCCGATTTTTGATTCAACGATATACAGGGAACCGTCCGGTCCTTCAGCAAGTCCCATGGGGCGAAAGCGGGCATCCGACATTTTCACCACCGTATCGCGTTGCGCGAAACCGTCGGCAAACACTTCCCAACGATCAACGGGATTCCCATTCTCAAACGGAATGAACGCCACGATGTAGCCGGCCTGGGGATAAGGTCCTCGGTTGGTGGAGCCGTGGAAGGCTACAAATACCCCGTGGCGATACCGCTCGGGAAATTGGCGTCCCCTATAGAAGAGCATGTCGTTGGGCGCCCAGTGTGCCGGCAAACCCATCAGCGGCATCGCATACCCCGTTGCCTCCTTCTTCCCGTTGCCTCCATACTCGGGCGCAACGATCCGCTTCTTCTTCATACCATCGTAGTAAGCATACGGCCAGCCATAGTCTTCCCCTTCGCGAATGCGCACAAACTCTTCAGCGGGCAAAAGGGCATTATCCCACTCGCTGTAATGTTGCGGTGCATGCTCCCGGAGGTAGTCGCGGCCGTGCACAAATCCATACAACGCGCTGTCGGCATCGTTCCACGCCAGGGCGACAAGGCTGCGCAACCCGGATGCAAACCGGACACCATCCGGCTGATATTGCATCGGGCGCGAATCATTCAGTTTCCAAATCGATGCTTGTTCGACCAGGTCGGGGCAGGGCGATTCTCCTTTCACATTGACGACCGTTCCTTGTGGCACGGTGTTCCAATTCTCACAGGCGTTGGTCGGAGCGCTGAGGGTTACGTACATATTGCCCCTGCCATCGAAAGCCACTGACTTCGCGTTGTGGTATTGCGGCGGATGCTAATCGATGTAAATGATTTCCGGCTGGCTGTTGGGGACAAGCAACGGCGGCGTAAGGAGTTGCCGGTAGACCACATTCTCGGCACTGAAGTACAAATAGCCCTGGTGAATGCGCATCTCCGTTCCGAAAGGCCCGTCGTTCGGATAATTGCCAAAACGCTGCACGATGTCCGCTTTACCGTCGCCATCGGTATCGCGTAGGGCCGCGTTGCCCGCGATGGGGTCCAGCATCTCTCCGGTGGTTATACGAAGCTTGACGTAAATGTCACCGTTGGCGTTGACCGCCATATGACGGCTTTGACCGATGCTATCAACGACAACGAGCGCGCCAAAGCCTTCCGGGAGGATTATCCCGCCATTGTCCGGATCAGGCTTCAGCACTACGCTCGCCTTCTTGTTCTTTTCCTGCGTGCAGGCGGCAAACAAGACGAAGACCAGGAAAGCAAGGCGCAGGTTCATGATGGCGGTGTTTCCCACAAAGATGTTTTATTTTTTCGGGAAGGAACAGGCTAAGCCTCAATCCACGAGGCGTCGCAGCAGCTGCGCAATCCGCTCCACCTTCGCCTCGTCGTTGCGGGCGGAATAGATAGCTTGAATTTCACGACTTTGCTTGGCGTCGGACAAAGCCAGGAAAGCCCGGTAAGCAGTCGGCTCCTCCCGCAGGCAATCGAGCAGTTCATCGGGGATGGTTGTCGGGTCATCATCGCGTTCGAGGGTGACCGCCACCCAGTCGCCCGCCTTTTTTTGGATCTTCTTTCTCACTTCGGCCCTCACAGGTAGAAAGAGGGTTCCATCACCCATGGGCATAAGGCGGTAGTTCTTCAGTTCGAAAGCATCGATGGTCCCCTTCACTTTCACCCATCCGAATGGGGCTTTCTTATCGGGCAGAATCTCCGGTACCCGTGCGAAGGTCCAGCCTCCCTTGCCGGGGAATTTCTCGAGAAGGCATTTCTTGGTAATTCGTTTGCGGGACATACCAGGTGGCAGGTACCGCAATAAAGAGAGGATTCTGACAACCGTATGTCAGTAGGTCTGATTTTTGGGCAGTACCACTTTTAGCCCTTACCAGTAAAACCTCCGTCATAAAGGTTCTTCAAAGCGAGAAGAAGGAAGGCAACTGATAGCCCCTTCGAAAGCTCGCCCAACACCGGGTTGCTGGTGGTCAGTGCCACCAGCAAACCGGTCACCGAAGCGATAACGAACAGCGCGGACTTAATTTGACTCCACATCATGGATGCCTTAGAATTAGCCTATTGACCTTGCCCCAGAGAGAAAGCAGGTTTCCCGTCAAAGGCGTAGAGGTTTTCTGTCTTGATGATATCGATACCCTTCTCTTCCGCGACTTTCAGCAACTGGATGATGTCCATTTTGCCCAATGCTTTGCTCTCTTTGGGCTTGAACCGGCAACGCCAGTGGTCGGTGCAGAACGTTTCCGGGAAGCCGTCGGGATAGACCTTGATGCCCCGGTTGGTGATCATGCTGAGCTGCACATCGGAGGTATTCAACTGTTTCACGCGCTGCGCCAATTCCTCGGCCTGGGTTCCGGACCAATGCACGAAGAGGTCAACACCTTGCAACTCCTTCTTCGCCGGCGTCCGGCGGGTGTACCGTGGAAGATTGAATGCCCCCTCGCGAGCATAGCTGACAGCCTTAAGTTGGTTCGGCTTTTTGCCCAGGTTGGCAATCACGGCCTGCGCAAATTCCCGTGTGCCCACTTTCTTCTTGCTGGTCCCTTCCTTGTAGATGTCGTAGGTATGGATGCCCTCTTCGATGGTCCGTAGCCACGCGTTCTGCACCTTTTCGGCAACCTCCGGTTGTCCAATGTGTGCGAGCATCTGAATTGCGCCTTGCAACAGTCCCGACGGGTTGGCCATGTTTTGCCCGGCCCGACGCGGTGCCGAACCGTGGATGGCTTCAAACATTGCGCACTCTTCGCCGATGTTGGCTGAACCGGCGAGACCCACCGAACCGGCAATCTGGGCAGCCACGTCGCTGAGCACATCGCCGTAGAGGTTCGGCATGACGATGACATCAAACGCTTCGGGGGTATCGGCCATCTTGGCGGCTCCGATGTCAATGATCCAGTGCTCGTTTTCGATGGTTGGATACTCTTTCGCAATCTCGTCGAACACCTGGTGAAAGAGTCCGTCGGTCTGCTTCATGATGTTGTCCTTGGTGAAGCAGGTGACTTTCCTTCGGCCATACTGCCGGGCGTACTCAAACGCATAACGGACGATCTTCTCGCAGCCTGGCCGGCTGATCAACTTCAGGCACTGGACCACCTCGTCGGTCTGCTGATGCTCGATCCCGGCATACAGATCCTCCTCATTCTCGCGCACAATGACGATATCCATGTGCGGGTGCTTGGTTTGCACGAACGGGTGCAGGCTGACGCACGGGCGGATGTTGGCATAAAGCCCCAGGAATTTCCGGGTAGTGACATTGAGACTCTTGTAGCCACCACCCTGCGGGGTCGTGATTGGAGCTTTCAGGAAGATTTTGTTTCGCCGGATGATATCCCAGGACTCGCGGGAAATACCCGAAGTGTTGCCTGCCAGGTAGACCTTTTCGCCCACTTCGATCTCGTCGATCTCGACGAAGCGGCGCGGCGCCTCGGCGAAGGCCGGTTCGGCCGGCCCTTCTGCGCGTTGACTTTCGACGACGGGTATCGCGACACGCTGATCGCCGCCGCGCCGATCCTGCGCCGCCACGGCGCGCCCTACACGGTGTATGTG
>JAYRXB010000466.1:0-2927 GCA_041917735.1 Cyclobacteriaceae bacterium | reverse complement strand
AGGCGGTAGTCCATCCAACTCCAGTACCAGGCTGTAAGGTAGTGCAACAACCGGTGCTTGTTTTCAAAGTATCGGTAGATCGAAGGCTCTGTCGAATTGACCTGCGCGGCGAGCTTCTTGAATGTGAATTGCTCAAAACCCAGCCCATCAATCATTTCTATGCCCTTGCTGACGATTTTTTGGCCCAATTCGGTGGATTGAGGATCCCTCACGTAAAGCCGCTCGTTCAATTTGAAGGTTAGATTGCCCATTTGATATATTTACTCGCAAAAATAGTAGTAATACTAACGTAAATGCAAGTCCGGTGTTGGGCTTATACTTAACTCGAATTAACTTTTTAGGAATTGAGCTCCTTTAGGAGGATATAGATGCCAATTATTAGTACTAACCAGCCAAAGACCTGCTTCAAATGGGCCGGCTTGTGCTGCCTGGATATTCTGTTTCCAATGATCATTCCAATAATGGACAGGCCGGTAATGGTTAGCAGAAAGACCCATTCCATGGAGAAGTTCAAGGTATCACCCAGGAAGCCGACCAATGAGTTGAGCGCGATGATGAGCAGCGACGTACCTGCAGCAATTTTAAAGGGTAGGCCTGTGAGAAGGACGAGCCCGGGAATGATCAGGAATCCTCCTCCGGCACCCACCAAACCGGTAATGAAGCCAATACCAGTACCTTGGGCAATCATCGGGAAAGTACCTTTTCCGCGGCCTGATGGTTGCCGTTCAGAGCTTGTTCGGATCATGGGAATTGCCGCCAGGACCATCAGTATGGCGAAAAGCCCCAGGAGGAGAAAACGCTTTGTAAGTAGATAATCGCCAACCTGGAGAACTACTTCCGGGATAGCGGGCACAACCCATTTACGGGTGATGAAAATGCTCACAATCGAGGGTAAGCCAAAGGCCAATCCGGTTCGGACATCGACCAATCCTTCCCGATGCTTTGAATAGGTTCCAGCGACACTTGTTATTCCAACAATGAAAAGGGAGTAAGCGGAGGCGCGCACCGGTTCAACTTCAAACAGATACACGAGTATGGGAATGGCCAGTATCGAACCGCCTCCACCAAGTAGTCCCAGTACAAGTCCAATGGCGAGGGCTGCGACGTAGCCTGCAATTTCCACAATCAAAAAAGTTAGCGCATCCGGTCAAATTCGGCGATGAAGGCATCGGGGTACTTGCTCTGGATGCTCTCCTTGAAGCGTTCGGCCTTTGCGCGGGTTGAAAATCCTCCGAGAATCAATGCATAAAATTTGGTCCCATTGACATTCTTTACCTGCACCGTTAGTTTCTTTTTGTAGGAACTCTTCAGGTTATCCGATACCCTCAGCAGGTTTACCAGTTCCTGGTATGTACCGATTTGCACGCCAAAACCACCGGGTATGATGCGCTTGGCATCGAGATCGTAGAATTCCTTCTCATCTGGCGGGGCGGCGTCAGGTACAGGTCCTTGCGCCACGCTTTTGCCGTCACCGGCGTCCAGAACCTCCAGGATTACATCCGCCAGTCCTTGTTGAACGAAACCAAGTTGCTCGGCGGCGGATTTGGACAGGTCAATAATGCGATCATCCACATAAGGTCCGCGGTCGTTGATGACGACCTCCACTTGCTTCTGGTTGCTTGTATTTGTTACGCGGACACGTGTTCCAAACGGCAACGTCTTGTGTGCCGCGGTCAATTTACCATGCTTGTATGTTTCCCCGCTGGCGGTGGGCCTTCCCTCGAACTTGTCGGCATAAAACGAAGCCTTTCCTTGTTGACGCTGGCCTATCGCGGACAGGGATAGGACAATAAGCACGAGGAGCAATGGGTATTTTTTCATGGGAGAATTCTGCTGGCGTGATTTCGGTTGACGAATCAAATATACAACGTAGTTGCAAGGACAGCCTTCAGTCATATGGCACGGGCCAGGCGTTGTTCTTGGCATGTCCTTTTTTTAGTCTACCTTTGGCCGGCAAATAACACGTCTAACTTATTTGCCATGGCCCTGGATCCCGCCAAGTTTCTTTTTGAAGCCCTAACCTACGACGATGTCCTCCTGGTACCCGCCTACAGCGAGGTTTTACCACGGGAAACAAGCACTGTTACACAGCTGACGGCCAATATCCGGCTCAATATTCCCATTGTCTCGGCAGCCATGGACACCGTCACGGAATCTGCGCTGGCCATTGGTATGGCCCTGGAGGGTGGCATCGGGTTCATTCATAAGAACATGACCATCGAGCAGCAAGCCGAACAAGTTCGAAAGGTGAAGCGCTCGCAGAGCGGTATGATCCTGGATCCGGTGACGCTCCGGGTAAATTCAACCGTACGGGACGCCGAAAAGATCATGCGGGAATTCAAGATCGGTGGTATCCCCGTCATCGACGGAAACGGCAAGCTGGTCGGAATCATTACCAATCGGGATCTGCGATTCCAGAAGAACTTCTCGTTGCCGATTGAAGACATCATGACGCGCAGTAACCTAATCACTGCCCCCGAGGGAATTACCCTGGAAAAGGCCGAGGTCATCCTCCAGAAGTACAAGATTGAGAAGCTGCCCATTGTGAACAAGAAGGGAAAGCTTACCGGATTGGTCACCTACAAGGATATTCTCAAGAAAAAGAACAAGCCCAATGCCTGCCAGGATGAGTTTGGTCGCCTGCGGGTTGGTGCCGCTGTGGGCGTTACGCCCGACATGATTACCCGGATCGAAGCACTGAAAGCTGCCGGTGTGGATGTAATCAGTATCGATACCGCACACGGACACTCCAAAGGAGTGCTTGATGCTGCGAAAAGGGTGAAGAAAAAATTCCCTTCCCTTGATCTGGTGGTGGGGAACATTGCTACCGGCGAAGCCGCGAAGGCCCTGGTTAAAGCAGGTGCCGACGCACTGAAGGTGGGCGTTGGCCCCGGAAGTATCTGCACCACGCGGGTCGTGGCCGGAGT
>JAYRXB010000465.1:0-4498 GCA_041917735.1 Cyclobacteriaceae bacterium | reverse complement strand
TACCTCACGACCGAAATGCCGGAAGAAATGGGCGTGGGCCCGGAGCACAGCCAGCCCATCGCGGACGGTGCCGGCCAGCATAAACTTGATGGCGGCCACCCAGTCGAGCATCAACCGCAACGGAAATTTCAATGCCAGTTCGGCCGATGGCATGTTGTTGTAGATCAAGCTAAGTCCATTGCGAAAATTGTAATACGTCTTTCGGGGATTCGATGCCGCCAGCGTCCCGCCTCCCACATGGAACACCGTGCTCTTTCCGGTGTAGTACACCCGTTGCCCGGCGCGCTGAAGCCGCCAGCACAGATCAATCTCTTCCATGTGCGCAAAAAAATCTTCATCCAGTCCGCCCAACTGGTGATACCAGTCGCTGCGGATCATCATGCAGGCACCCGACGACCAGAAAATCGGGCGGTCGTCATCGTACTGTCCTTCATCCACTTCGGTGTGGTAAAACATGCGTCCCCTGCAGAAAGGATAGCCCATGGTATCCATCATTCCCCCGGCGGCACCCGCGTACTCAAAGTGATCCCGCTGTTGTTCGGCTAAAACTTTGGGTTGAACCACGGCCACATCAGGATGGCTGTCGAGCACGCGGTGAAGGGGATCCAGCCACCCGGGGGTAACTGCTACGTCGGAGTTGAGTAACACATAACGTTCTGCGCGCACTTGCTTGAGGGCCGTATTGTATCCGCCACAAAAGCCCCGGTTCTCGTCCATGACGATACGTTCCACATCCGGAAAATTTTTTTCCAGCCATACCAGCGAGTCGTCGGTCGAGGCGTTGTCGGCAACAATGACGCGCGCAGGGGCGCTGAAAGAAACGACGGATGGAAGGAACTTTTCCAACAGCGCCCTTCCGTTGTAGTTGAGGATGACGACGGCGGTGGAGGCGCTCATCCCATCATCTGGCTTAGGTCAAACCCGGGGAGGTTAGGGAGCATGCCTTCCGTGCTCTTGCGCAATTCTTCCCGCGCGCGGACATCCGCCTCATCCATGGCCTTGTTGACGGCGGCCACCACCAGGTCCTGAACGAGCACGCGGTCGTTGCCCTGGAGCAACGAGGGGTCAATTTCTATTGCCAAAAGTTTCTTTTTGCCGTTGACGGTTGCCTTTACCATGCCGGCGCCGGATTCACCCGTCACTACAATCCGCTGCAGGTTGTCCTGGGCTTCCCGCAGTTTGGCCTGCATCTCCTTCACTTTACCCATCATTTTCATCATGTCCAGCATGGCGGTACGATTAGTGTTTCAGAAAGTCCGCAAAGGTAATGGAGCGAAGGAAATCTCAGCGAATCAGGGCAACGGTTCCCTCCGTCGAATAGCTCTGGCCTGCCTTGTCGGTTATCTCGGCTTTCCACACGTACGTGGAAGGGGGCATCGGCTTGCCGTTGCTCTTGCCATCCCAGGGTTCATTCTTTTCGGTGGAGAAAAGCAAAACACCCCAGCGGTCGAAAATCGAGAGCCGGATCTTCACCAGGTATTGTCCTTGCACGATGAAGCCATCGTTCAGGTTGTCGTTGTTGGGTGTAAAGGCGGTAGGGTAGTATAAATTTGAGCTCCGAATGAACACTTTTTCGTTCGAAAGCCCCTCGGGTCGTGCACCGTCGTTGGGAACGGCCCGCACCACATAGCGCAGGTACTGGTTGTCGGGGTCCGGCGCATTGTCGAGAAACGTGGTGTTGGTTTGCGTAACGGATTGAATCAATACCCCTTGCAGGTTGTATTTCTCCAGCACATAGTGCTTGACGCCGTTCTTCCAACCCCGGTAGTCGGACCACGTCAGGCTTACGGCATTCGACTGATCCAGGGTACCGTTGAGTTGCACGGGGCACACATCCGCCCCGGGGGTACTCAGGTTGCCGCACTTGTCGACGTAGTCGATTGTGTAGCAATACTGACCCTGCGTGGTGTAGATATCGTCAACAAACGGTGAGCTGACTGCGGTTCGGTAAAAAGAATAGCCGGCCGTACCGGAAGAACGTTGCACATTATAACCCGGTGTCGGAACGAACAGGGGATCCTGCACCCACTCCAGCGAAGCGCCGCCGGGTCCCACGGTGGCTGTAACATCGTTGATGGCGGTCGGTATCGTGTTCGAAAATGCCGTTACGCACTTTTCGAGCGAAGTGCTCGTCCGGCCGCTGCCATAGTTTGTGATCACACGGTAGCAGTACTGGGTTTTGCACTCCACATCCGTATCCAGGAATGGGTTGGTGGCAGTTACTACGGTGACGCTTGGAGCTGTCGGGCTGGTCCGTTCAATGGAGTAATTCACGATGCCGGCCAGCGCGAGGTTGGACGCCACCGTCACCTGGTCGCTTTGGGCTGTCACCACCAATTTGTTGGTGCACATCACGTTGGAATAAGTGGACGTGTTTGTGCAGGGATCGAAAGCCCCCAGCCGAAAGCAGTAGAAGTTATCGTCCAGTTTCAAGTTCCCGATCGAAAGCGTGTTGACGCCATGCAGGGTCTGGAAAAGTTGAAACGTGGTTCCGTTGTTGATCGCCACCTCCAGGCGGTACAAAATGTTTGTGGCGGTGGTAAAATCCAAATTGATGTTCGCAGCGTCCACCGAAGTCAATCTAGTGATGCTTGGTGTGGGCAGTGTGGCCAGGGTTGTAATGGACTGTACCTTGGCAGCACAGTTGTCGGCCGATTGCAAATCCCGTCCCCGCACCGACGGCGTATAGGTGCCCGGTGGCACGTAGGTGAACGATGGCGTCTGAATGTTGTTGGAGAAGGGCAGCACAAATTCCGGTGTGCCATCGTTGGTAAAGTCGATAAGGTACTGATCATAATGATTGTCGGTGACCTTGATGGCGGCGCGATTACCGGAGCAAGAGTAGATCTCGAAATTCGGTTGAACATTCTGGTCAACTGTTATAAAAATGTCGTCTGACCCGATACTGCCGTAGAGAATGGACAACGTATAGGTGCCTGGAGTAGTGTAGACATGCGAAAACTGTAGCTGCTGAGCGGGCGTGTTGTCGCCAAAGGTCATCGTGCAGGGCTTCCCGGCCGTACATTCACCGGCCAGGAGGTTGGTGATAGTAATCGTCAACGGAGCACATCCTTTCTTTTGATCAACCTGGAACCTTCCCAGCCGACTGGTATACGGCTGACTGAGGGCCTCCGAAGCGACCACAACCACCAGGATCATCCCCAGGAGGATGTGCCATGGTCTCCACGAAGTACTTCCTGCGGTCATCGGTCTAAGTCTACGGTCATACAGAAGTTCTCGGCATTGACCAGGTCGGTATGGAGCAGTCGGTCAGTCTCTATAAACGCTACCTCTTGACGAAAATTATCCACGAACTCCTCCAGGGCGCTGGAGCTGCGCAGCGGGCGGCGGAAGTGGAGTCCCTGGCTCGCGGTAATCAGTTCGATCGCCAGTATGCCGTATACATTTTTGAGTACACGGTACGCCTTCAGTGCGGCATTGGCGCCCATGCTCACATGATCCTCTTGCCCGTTCGAGGAAACAATGGAGTCAACGGAAGCCGGGGTGCACAATTGCTTGTTCTGGCTCACCAGGGAGGCGGCGGTATACTGTGGCATCATCAATCCGGAGTTGATACCGGGATTGGCGACAAGGTAATTCGGCAGGTCGCGGGCGCCGCTGATCAGCTGGTAGGTTCTGCGCTCGGAGATGCTACCCAGCTCGGCTACAGCCAGGCACAGGAAGTCCAACGCAAGGGCCAGCGGTTGACCGTGGAAGTTGCCGGCGGAAATGATGGCATCGCGTTCGGGGAAGACATTGGGATTGTCGGTGACCCCATTGACTTCTGCCAATATGGTCTGCGTGCAATACCCGATGGCATCGAGGCTTGCCCCGTGGACCTGGGGTATGCACCGGAATGAATACGGATCCTGTACGTGTTTCTTCGGTTGAGCGATCAGCTGGCTGCCTGCCAGCCACCGGCGGATGGCCTCCGCTACTTTTGCCTGACCGGGCTGCGGCCGGATGGCGTGCACTCCTGCGTCGAAGGCCTCCAGTCGGCCGTCAAAGACATCCAGCGATAAGGCGCCGATCAGGTTGGCGAGTTTGAGCACGCGGTGTGCATGCAATACACCCCAGGTTCCGAAGGCAGCCATGAACTGCGTGCCGTTGAGGAGTGCCAGCCCTTCTTTGGCTTTCAGGTGAATCGGCTTCCACCCAAACCGCTCAAGTACTTCTGCGGATGGAAACTCATTTCCTTCCCACCGGACGTCACCCAGGCCGATGAGGGGCAGCGACAAGTGTGCCAGCGGCGCCAGGTCGCCCGATGCGCCGAGGGAACCCATCTCGTAAACCTTCGGGTACACGCGGTGGTTGAAGAAGTCGATCAGCCGCTGGACGGTTTCAACCTGTACGCCGGAATTGCCATACGACAACGACTGAACCTTCAGGAACAGCATCAGCCGGACAATCTCGTCGGGGATCACCGGGCCGATTCCCACGGCGTGAGATTTCACGAGATTGACCTGGAGCGTCTCCAGGTCGTTTGCGGGAATGTGCT
>JAYRXB010000464.1:0-2722 GCA_041917735.1 Cyclobacteriaceae bacterium | reverse complement strand
TGTAGTAGGAGGAATGGCAGGGGTTGTCGAAAATGAAATTGGGATATTTCTCAAACTTGGTTTCCGACCGGGACAAGAGCAGGTCGAATTCTGCCTTCAGGTTGCGACCGGGTATTCCCTGAAGCCACTGCACGTCGAGGTTGGCGCTCAGCGTGCCGTCGGCAACGGTTAGCCGGTCTTTGCCAAAGCTCAGGTTGATCTTGAGCCGATTGGGCTTCACCGTTTCAATGCGGATGCGTTCGGTGAAGACGGCCTGGCCGACTTTCGCACGGGCGGTCCAGTTACCCGTCTGCGCGTCTACGTCGGTTCGGGTGGGGAAGGTATAGAAGCCATTGACCGACGAAGAGCGGACCATGCGCGAGGTAATCTGTCCGGAGGGGTTCTCCAGTTCAAAGACCACGGGATGGTTTTCGGGTACTGATTTCAGGTTACGTTCCAGAATGAACGTGAGGTACAGCGAGTCGCCCGGGCGCCAGACACCCCGCTCGCCATACAGGAATCCTTTCAGGCCGTCCTTGATGCGCTCACCGGACACATTGAAATTGCTCAGCGACAGTGCTTCACCGTCATTCACCTTCAGGTAACCGCGTTGTGTTCCGAGTTTGGCCACGGCAAATGCCGGTACCTCGTTCGACGCGATGACCACCTTTCCGTCGGAACCAGTTGAACCTTTGCCAACCGGTTGCTGCTGGTAGTCGAAGAGTTCGACCTCTACGCTGGAAAGTGGTGCTGTTGTCCGCAAGTCGTTGACGAACACCAGCGTGTTGCCATCGCTGCCGCGCTTGGCCAGCATTCCAAGGTCGGAGGCGAGCAGGTTGCGCCGAACAATTCGAGAATTGTTGTAGTAGGAGGAATGGCAGGGGTTGTCGCGCTCGTTCCAGTCATAATCCTCATCGTAGTAGTAGCCGTCATCGTAATCATAGTAGTAACCGTTGTTGTTGTCGGGAGCGCCCCAGTTGTCGTTGCTGAAGGCACTTTCCGCATCTTCAAACTGGAGCGTGTCGGAGCAGGGGTACGCCATGTATTGCGGGCGAATGGCGAGACGAACCTGGTAGATGGCGCCGGGTTCGACCTGGATCATCTTGCTCAGGTCCAGGGTAAACCGGTTCCAGCGGCCCAGGTCCGTGATACCGGAATTGTCAAGGCGCATTACCTGCGTCCAAATGGGTTTGCCCACCCGTCGCACTTCGAGGTTCTCATGGATGTCGTTGACCTGAAGAAACTGGAGCACATTCGATTCGAAGATCCGGATGACCTGCACATCGACAGCCCGGAGGTTGGCGGCCTCGAACGGCATCACCAGTCCATCGGTGCCCGGGAGGATCGTGCCCGACTGGGTGAAGCGCACCTCCGGTTTGATGGGCTCGAACAGGAGCTCGTATCCCTGGCTTTGTTTGAGCTTGTACTTAATGACGTTTTCAATCCCGGCTTCTACGCGTACAGTGCGGGTGCCGGTAAGCTTGCCCGGCAAGTACACGTGGATGATATTTTCGTTGATTTCAAAATCGAGCGAAGGGACTTCGCTTACGGTGACCAACCCCTGCAGCGCCTGCTTGTCGTTGAGCGGGTCAGAAAACTGGATGATAACATGCTGCGTA
Organism: Cyclobacteriaceae bacterium; assembly: GCA_041917735.1. GTDB lineage: Bacteria > Bacteroidota > Bacteroidia > Cytophagales > Cyclobacteriaceae > ELB16-189. The sequence continues at coordinate 1,124 of JAYRXB010000464.1, read as the reverse complement.
ACGCCTTGCTCCACGCGTACCTGCGTTACCTTGAAGTCACTGAGGCTGGGGATTTCGATCGGTAGTGCGTCTACGCGGTCTACGCCCAGCGCCGCACCGTTGGTGGTGATGGTGACTGTATCGGGTTTATCCTGGCGGGCAACCTCTTCTACGATAAAGTCGTGCAGTTTTCCATCCGCCGTATGGTTCCAGGTGATCGCAAGGGTTTTGCCAGCCTGGCTGGCCGACACCATCTTCTCTACGACTTCGTTCTCCGCATAGTCGGCGGTGGTCAGTGTGGCTTCGATTCGCTGGCGGGCGAGTTCGGTCTTCGCGTAGGGCTTCATGTTGTTGACCCTCACTTCGAAATTCTGTTTCAGAACCATGATCGAATAGGTGAACGTCGCCAGGTTGGCGGGCACCTGCAGCAGTTTTGACAGGCGGAAGGAAACTTCATACGTTTCGCCGGACAGCAGGCGTTTGGACGGTTTGAAGCGGATGGTACGCCGGTCTTGCCACATCGCCGTGCCTTCCACGGCAGGTGAGAAGCTGAACAACGAAGCGTCGGCTTCGGCACCCACCTGCTCGAAGTCTACAATGTCCTGGGTTAGGCTGATGATGAAACTCGAGTTGGAGCTGATCACCCCCTCGGTATAGGCCGCAACAAATTCACTGAATGCCGGGTCAACGGCCTCCGGTGGCGTTGGACCATATTCAGTCTCCCGTGGATACAGGAAATAGACCAATGCGACGATAACGATGATTGCGGCGACCGCAACTTTCGGCCAGTGCTTATTCATGGAAATTCAGGATTGTTTTTGTTGATCCAATAACGAGAATATTCTTCTCCCCGGCAACGAAGGCAACTTGTTCTGCGCGGAGCCCGTGCGGGCCTACGATTGGATTCTCCTATGCAAAGTTTCGCCGGTTCTACAATGTGGAACTGTCGCCGGCACGAAGTGCGCAAAACCGGGAATTTCTTGTAATTTTGCCTGCTCTTCAACGCAACCGCAATGAACCTACTGGATTTCGAAAAGCCGATCGCCGAACTGGAGACCAAACTCCAGGACATGAAGCAGTTGGCCGACGACAGCGATGAAAATGTCAACGCGGCCATCCGGGCTTTGGAGAAAAAGATACAGGAC
>JAYRXB010000463.1:0-3130 GCA_041917735.1 Cyclobacteriaceae bacterium | reverse complement strand
GACTTCTTCGTTGTCCCACACAGCGCCGCAGTCAGGGCACTGTGTGATGGTGTATGGCTGGGTGCTCATAGATTCTGTATTTTGAACTCAATCACCCACACCCAGGGGTTAGCGTACCAGGAGCCGGTGCCGTTGATGGACTGCCAAAGTGACTTAAATGAATAGAATGGACTTTGGTATCCATCAACCTCGTTCAAATAGTCACGATAGATTGGGAAACTGTATAGATTAAGAGCTTCAATGCCTTCAGTAACTGCATCACCTTCGCTGATGTCATTCAGTCGCTCGACTCTGATCGCTGTGATTTCCAAGCGCAGGCGGCAGGCTTCTTTGGGCATGTGGATGCTTGGCTTCCAATTATAGGCTCTACCTGCATTGATATATTCTCTGCGAATATTCTCTGTGTCAGGATCACCATCTGCTTTGTACACATACTCTGAATTGATAACGTGATCCCGATCAAGTTTAAGCCACGTCTCCCGCACCCACAGGATGTCGCCAGGCTTGCCGAAGGGGCATTTTACTTCAATGACATCCCCGTCAGCATCTTCAACCCCCCCGTCAGCATCTTCAAACAAGTGATAGATTGGGTCATACTTTACGGCGCACGCATACTTCCACTTGTCCGGATTGCTGTTGAATTGCTCAAGGTTGCGTAGTCGCCGCGTCTGTGTTTTGCGCCCGGCGAGAATGGCCTTCACCATCGAGGTCGAGAATAGCATCGGGTACTCCTTACGGTCGGCCTGCACCTTTTCCAATGCAACCGCCAGCGCTTTATCGAAGTTTTCGAACTTCTGGACGAGCTGAAGGCCTTCGCCCACAAATCTTTTGATATCAGTGCTCATGGCGCTTGTATTGAATCCAGGTGGCGAAGGCGATGACGAACAGGAAATAGAAGATCAGCACGCTGGCAGCTGCAGCCGGCGGCAGGCCCATCAGCCAGTAGGCAACACTGTTGCCCAGTTGCTCAAGCTGCGGGATGAGAGCGATGCCCAGGATGAGCCCGATGGCAGCGCCGATCGAGATACCCAGGGTGCCGATCAGCATGTTGCGGTGGTACTTGCCGACGATCTCTTCGCGGCGTTGTTGGTAGCGGGTCATACTCCGGGGGATTGGTTTTTAAATTCTCTCAGCGTGACAATGAGCCTGGAAGGCCCTGGCACCTCGTTAGTGATTTCGATACGCGCCATGTCAGTGTAATTATCAAGCACGCGCACGGTGTATGAATTGGAAGCGATTGCCGTGTTGGCCCGTTTGATCTTGGCGATATCGTTGCGGATCGCATTAGCCAGCGTTTCAAGGCCATACTCTGCCTCGTGATATTGCGAAACGATGGCCCGGATTTTGGCATCGTATCGACTGCGCGGTGCGCCGTGTGTGATCATGACCAGCCTCATATCTCAGTGGTGAGGTCAAAGTGTTCGAGCAGAGTGCTGGCCTTGACAATGAACCGGCAGGCATAAGCCCGGCCGATGAAGCAGCGAACGCTGTACAGCGGGCCGCGGTAGTCGTGTTCATCCACCACCTGGAGGCGCAACAGGGGCAGGACCTTGTGCCGGTACAGGTTACCGGGATGGATGGTGCCGGCGGCCGGATATCCGTGGCGCACCTGGTCCAGCTCGTGCATGAAGTCGATGGAGACCCTGCCCTCGATTTCCTGCTCGATCTCCTTCTGGTCCTGCAGGAATTGCGGGATCTTCTCCGCATACAGGTGCGGCTTGCGCCGGGCAATGGAGAGCTGGTGGGCGTTGATCTGGTAGACGTTCAACAGATCCTCGTCGGTGAAGAATTGGATGTCGTTCATATCGATAGGGATAGTTGACGCTTGTTGACATGTTGCTTGGCCAGGTGGGCGTGCTCGTCCAGCATCTTGTGCAGCTTGGCCCGGCGGCGGCGGTAGGCCCTCAGCTGCATGGGGCTGTTGTAGTTCACCCGCTTGAGTTCCTGATCGAGATCCTTGATCTCTTGCAGGATGTCGGCGCGGCTCATCGGAAGGGGGCTACGTGTTGGCGGTTGTACTTGCGCACCTGTGCCTGGTGCGAACAGGCTGCCAGCACGGCCACAATGGCCACCAGCAGAAGAAGGACGAGGATGATCTTTCTCATATCGTTTGCTCGTATTGCGCTTTGCAGTTGCCGTTGCAGTGGCAGAGGAACTGGCCGCACTGTCCGAGGCCGGTGTCGAAGCCAGGGCGCGCCTGGACGACCACGTCACGGCCCTGTCGCTGGAGTTTCTTCTTGCGCTGTGCTACTTCCGGGTCGCGTTCGCTCCCGAAAAGGACGACGCGTTCCGATCCGAACCTTACATGGGTGCGCTTGACGGCGCTGTTTGTGGTACTCATGGCAGATGGAGTTTGAGGTTGAAGGGATTATTCAGGCCGGGCTGGCTACAATTGCGCAGCCAACCGATTCAAGTCCTTATGCTGCTTTTTGATTTCCTCCTTGGTTTCGTGAGCCAGCCTGATCAGCGCCTCAACTACCTGTGCATTCTCCTGGCCGTGGTGCAGCACACGGTACACCGTCATCTCACTCACATCGCATTTTTCAGCGACCTGCTTCGCATATCCTTTCGGGAGGGACAAAAGGATTTTGCCACGGAGTTTTTCCGTTATTTGCATGTTAGTAAAGCGTTAGTTTGTTGTTGGGACAATGTTGGGAATTTCCGAGCAGACCCACAAGGATTTTCCGAGAATATTTCGATTAACCGAGCATGACCATTCAGGAACGCATAAAATTGGCCCTTTCGCGGTCCGGAAAATCCCAAACGGATCTGGCCAAGCGCCTGGATAAGCATACCGGTACCGTCAGCGAGATGCTGAGCAAGGAGTCGGATATTGACTCGATTGCTTATGTGCGCGCCACCGCAGAGCTGACTGGCTTCTCCTTTGAGTGGCTACGCACCGGTGAAGGGCCAGAGCAGGGATCGGAGCTGACTATTGTTCAGGAATCAAGCAACAAGTATCTGGAGGGGAAGGATGTTCGACCGGTGACCGTAACCGTGAACCCATCGGGCGAGGAGCTGGTGTCCTATGTGCCAGTAAAGGCCCAGGCTGGATACATGAAGGGGTACGGCGACCCGCACTACATCGAGAGGCTCCCGGCGTTCACCCTTCCAGGCGTGGTAAAGAACG
>JAYRXB010000462.1:0-5423 GCA_041917735.1 Cyclobacteriaceae bacterium | reverse complement strand
CCACGGTGGCTGACAGGTAGTTGCCGACCTTCTGGATGTGGGGATTTTTGGCTCTTGTCATGACGGGTTCCAAGGACTAGTTCTGCATAACGGAATTCGGTGTGGTTAAGTTGCCTGCATTTTCGGTAGCCGGTGAGTCTTCACTAGGAGAAGTTCCCATATCGATTACGGGTAGTTTCAGCTTCTGGTACCCTTCGCTGTTAGGTAACGAATTCACGCCCCATATCGTATGTGATCTTGGCAAATTTCATCAGCGTTTCATGGATACCCTTGCTGGACCAAACGTAACAGGCAACACCCGGTCTTCCGTAGCGGCTATCGCAACGTACGGGGGAAAGAATTGCAGTAATCGCAATGGGCAAAGACGCCTTTGAGGCCAACTGATTATCTTGTCAGTCAAATCAACCGCCGATTGATAGCCTACCACCACAGTGAGCGCCCGGAATCCCTGTCGGAAGCGGCGCTGGACCGTTACCTGGCGGCCGGCTGGTTCCGGATGCACCAGGAGGTGTTTACGACGACCCATTTGTTTTCCGGCAACCAGGCGTACCGGGTGCACTGGCTGCGGTTCCCGGTCAAGGCCATCCAGGATCGGCGATCCCACCGCCGGCTCCGGCGAAGGAACATGAGCTTCCGCGTTTCCATCGACGATGCGCAGGCAATCCCGGAGTCGCACGAGACGTTGTATGCCGTCTACCGGAAGTCGATTGATTTTGAAGGCGCGGATTCCGTGGCACACGCACTGTTTGGCGATGAGCCCACGGGCGTCAGCTTGTTTGCAACAAAGTGCATTTCCATCTACGACGGAACCCGGCTTGTGGCGGCAGGTTACTTTGATCTGGCGCAGCAGTCCGGCGCCTCCATCCTCCATTTTTATGACCCGGAGTACCATCGGCACAGCCTGGGCAAGTACCTCATCCTGTTGACGCTCGATTTTTTGCGCGGGCGGGGCATGGACTACTACTACCCGGGATACGTGGTGGCTGGCAAGGGAAAGATGAACTATAAACTTTTCCTCGGCAAAGCGCACGCCGCCTACTATGATCCGGTCACCCGGACGTGGCGCCCTTTCCATGAGCAGCTGCTGCGGTTGGAGGCCTTGTCAGAGATGGAGCGCCTGCACCTGGCCCTCGCCATGCTCTCCTGATTCAGGCGGTCGGAGCCGGAAGCGAGAAAACAGTTTGCGTCGGGTAGGCAAACGCGATCCCGCGCTTCTCAAATTCTTCCAGGACCCGGTAGTTGATGGCTTGCTGGACGTCCATGTACTCGTTGTAGTCGGCGGTGCTGACGAAGCAGACCACTTCAAAGTTGAGGCTGTAGCTCCCGAAGGCGGCAAAATGTGCCCGGTCGAAGCGCGCCTTGGGCTGCTCCTCGATGATCTTCCGCAGGAGCGGAGCGATCTCCTTCACTTTCTCCAGCGGCGTCTCGTAGACGATGCCCAGGGTGAAGAGCAGGCGGCGTTCGTCCATCCGCTTGAAGTTGTGCACCCGTGAGCTCGTGAGGTTGCTGTTGGAGATGACGAGCTGCTCCCCGGTCAGGCTCTTGAGGCGGGTGGATTTCAGCCCGATGTATTCCACTGTGCCGCGCTTGTCGTCCACCACGATGTAGTCTCCGATTTCAAACGGACGATCGAAGAAGATGACAAAGTAGTTGAACAGGTCACCCAGGATGTTTTGCGCGGCCAGGGCCACGGCAATACCGCCAATGCCGAGGCCAGTGATGATGGCGGTGACGTTGTAGCCCAGGTTGTCGAACAGCAGGACAAGGCCGAGTACCCACACGAGGATGTTGATGACGGCGGTGATGCCGCGGAGTTGCTTCAGCTTGATGTCGCCATTCTCCTGCCTGGAGACATGCGACTTCAGCAGAAGACCCAGCGTGGAGGTGACCACCCGGATGGCGAAGAAGGTGAGCACGGCGGCGACTGCAGCGCCCACTACCCGCGACGCCTTCTCGGAAAGGCTCAAGGTGGAGATGGCGATGTAGATCAGCCCGAGGTTCAGGATGGGGAGGATGAACTTCTCAATTCCATTGACGGCGAGGTCGTCCAGCTCGGTCTCCGTGCGGGAGGCCCACGCGCGCAGGCGGTTCAGGATGAAGGTGCGGAAGACGCGCAACGCCAGCAGCCCGACCACGACAATGGCAGATGCCATCAGGTAGGCCTGCAGGGTGTTTCCAAAGTAGATTTCCTGGAGAATGCTATCCATAGCCACGTGTTATCGTGGCGCAAAAATAAAGTATCGTTCAGTTAATGCAACTCCGTGCCGTGCACCGTCAGGGTTCGAGGAAGAAGTAGGATGTGGCGTACGTTTCTGTGTTTCCTCCGAAAACGGAGGTCGTCGTTTTGGTCGCTGCAAATCCATCGGCCAGGTAGGTATAGCGGTAGGTCTCCGTGAGCGACAGGTGGCCGTTGCCGTTGCGAACCTCGAGTTTGCCCGGGTTGCGCCATTCGATGGGGCGGGGTGGGTTGGCGGCGAAGTAGTTGCCTGCAAATTGCCTTAAACAAAGCTCCCGAAGGCCTGAAATCCCGCTACGCGGGTCATTCATTTGCCCGTCGCTTCTGTTTTATTTGGTATACGAAACGCTGCCATCCCGGCGTTAGATGGTCAGCGGAAAAAACGATCGCGTATGGAAACCCTATTTCTCATCTCCTTTTTTGGCACGGCACTCTATTTTTTGATTGCGGCCAACCGCAATGCCGCCCGGGCCCGCGCCCGCAAGCTGCAATCCTGGTGGGAGCACTAGGAGCCAAGGTTCTTGTAGTGCGGTCAGGGGCCAGCCTTCAGCCGATGGTGTCCCGATAGAGCCGGTACAGGTTCATGCCCATGATTTTCTCAGCCTGCGCCGGCGTGTAGCCGCGTTTCAGGAGGCCATCCCAGATCACCTCCATCCTTCGTGGTCCGTTCAATTTCTCCAGGTAAAGCGGCCAGTCATCCGGGATAAAATTCGCACCCTCTTCTTTCAGCAGTTGTTTGATCTCTTCCTCGGTGTTGGGAATCACGCGGTGGTCGCGGTCACTGCCTATGGCCACATGCTCGATACCGGCGACCTTCACAGCGTGGTCGATGTGCTTGAAGTAGACTTCCAGGTTATCCTTCTTGGCCGTGGTCATGAATACCCGGATTTGGCAGATGCCCACCACACCGCCCCGGTCGGCGAGAAGCTTCAGGTTCTCGTCGGTCGTATTGCGGACGTTGTCGTAGAGTGTCCTGCAGCACGTGTGTGAGACAATGACGGGCTTTTGGGAAGCGGTGATGGCCTCCTTCATGGTGGTCATGCCGGCATGGCTGAGGTCGATGAGGAGGTTGCGGGCGTTCATCCGGGAGATCAATTCCAGGCCGAACAAGGATAAGCCGCTGTCGGTCCGTTCTTTGCAACCGTCGCCCACATAGTTCCGGTGGTTGTAGGTCAGCTGTATGCTGCGGAGGCCGGCGGCATAGAGTTGATCGAATTTTCTCCAATCCTGATCGATGGGAGCAGCATTCTGTATGAGGTAGAAAACGGCCAGCTTGTTTTCTTTTCGGGCGTCATCAATGTCGGCGAGGCGGGTAGCCTTGATGAAAAGATCCGGATGCCCGCCCAGGTAGGCATCGTAGGCATGCAGTTCGTCGAGTGTAAGCCTGAAGCCTTCATCACCAAGTACTTTTGGATCACTCAGGGTAATCGCAATGGCACGTGTGCCGCTGCCCAGGATCTCCTTGATCAGCTCACGGGTGTAGATGGTTCGGATTTCACCCATGGCATCGAATACGAGTGCGGGGCGCGGGGGCTGGGCTATCGCGTTCAGCGGCATAGCCAGGGCCGTGGCGGCAACGGCTGATTTCTGGAGGAAGGTTCGGCGGAGCATGGTTCAATTTAATGAACAATTCGCAATGCGGCAGCCGCGCGTCATGGGCCGGAGCGATATCCGTCCTTGAGGGCGGCCGGTTTTTGATGTAAATTGGACTAAACCCGCTCCACCCATGCGCAAGTACCTCAACCTTGTCTTCTTCGCCGGCGTCCTCATCATGAACTACCTGGCCAATGCCTTGCCGATAAACGGGAAGAACACCGGAGAACTGTCTGATCAATACCCGAATCTTTTTGTGCCAGCCGGGCTGACGTTTTCAATCTGGGGAATGATTTACCTCCTGTTGATTGCCCTGGTGGTGTCGCTGCTATTCCGCAGCAGGCAAAAGACCGAAGCAGCCATCGGCTGGTGGCTGATCGTCAACTTTACCTTCAACGCCTCCTGGATACTCGCCTGGCATTACGAGTATATTGAGTTGTCATTGCTCATCATGCTCGGCCTGTTGGTTTCGCTGGCGCGCATCAACCAATTGCTTTCCGGATCGGATGACCTGCTGGCGCGTGTGACGTTTGGTATTTACTTCGGCTGGATATGCATTGCTACCATTGCCAACGTGACTACCCTGTTGGTGGATTATTCGTGGCAGGGTGCGCCATTGCCCGAATGGGTTTGGGCAATTCTGCTTATTCTCATTGGCGCAGGGGTGGTGATGTGGATTATCCGCAAGGTTGACAACGTCTTCCTGGCACTGGCTGTCTGTTGGGCCTTCCTGGGTATCATCCTGAAGCGAGCCGGGGATTATCCGGCTATCGCTGCCGCGGCGGGAGTAGGGATCGTTCTGGTGGCCGCGGCGGCTGTACTCCAGGCACGTTCACGCGCAAAACCAGGCGATGGCGTCGGTGCCTAATATTGTATATTTGGCAGTATGCCATCCATTCTGGCCGATTATTCCTACGACATCTTCATCAGCTACCGGCAAAAGGATAACAAGGTCGACGGCTGGGTTACGTCCTTTGTGGCGGCGCTGAAGGCTGAACTGGATGCCACGCTGAAGAACCCGGTGTCGATCTACTTTGACGAAAACCCACACGACGGGTTGCTCGAGACGCACCAGGTGAATGACTCGCTGGATAGCAAGCTCCGCTGCGTTGTCTTCATGCCCATCGTTTCGCAGACCTACTGCGACCCGGGCAGCTACGCATGGCAGCACGAGTTTCTTCGCTTCCTGGACATGGCCAAAGAAGACCGGCTAGGCCCCCGGGTGGTGTTGTCCAACGGCAACGTCGTCAGTCGGGTGCTGCCCATCCAGATCCATGAATTGGATGTGGATGACCGGCGGGTGATTGAGTCCGTGCTGGGCGGACCCATGCGGGCGATCCCGTTTGTCTACAGCGCGCCGGGTGTCAATCGGCCGCTGCGACCCCAGGAGGATCATCCGGAGAACAATAAAAACAAAACCGTTTACCGCGACCAGATAAACAAGGTCGCCAACGCACTCAAGGAAATAGGGTCGGCGGTGTTGCGCGAAGCAAATGGCAACGCTGGAGGCCCTGCACCGAATCAACCGGAGGACAGGGAGAAGGAAAAGTCGTCGTCGCCATGGCTTACGGTAAACCTGGGCGTGGCGCTGGTG
>JAYRXB010000461.1:0-1985 GCA_041917735.1 Cyclobacteriaceae bacterium | reverse complement strand
TTCCTTCACCCGGAGGGAGGTAAGGTTAAACTGGATGGTGTCGCCGATTACCTGGAAGTTGTTCAGACTACCGTCGTCGACCAGCAATTTGAAGTGGCTGGGATCAAACCCGCGGTCTACCGAGTCGGCGTCGCTATCGTGCAGGGAAAACCGTGACTGCTCGATGAGTACTTCGCCGATATTGACTTTAGCGCTGCTGGAGCCGGGAGCCTTTGGCTTCCCGGAAGAAAGCTGCTTGCCGATCTCCGCGATGAATACGTCGATGTTCAGTTCCTCTTGCCCCTCGTAGGTCATGGTCACCAGGTTCACGGCGCCTTCCTGCAGTTCCACCGCGTCGATGTTGATGTTCTTTCGCTGGTAGATGGTGCCCAGCGTGAAGTTGACATACAGCCTGCCGGCTTCGATGAGTGTGTTCTGCTGGGGGTCAACGATCTTGAGGCCGGTGATCTCCAGGCGGTCGTACCAGAGGAGGTAGAAGCTGTCGTATTCGATCTGGAACCCGGAGACTTCCGAAAACCCGTCGGTGATGCGGGTCATCAGCGCTTTCTGGACGGAGGGTATCTGGAGTAAGCCGAAGCCCAGGAAGAAAAACACAAGGATAGCGTAGGCGCCGTAAAGGACGATCCGCCTGGCCCACTGCAGTACCTTAATTTTAATAACTTGCCAAGCCATTTCGGGTATATGCGGCCAACGATCCTTGCCATCGAATCATCGTGCGACGAAACGTCTGCCTCCGTAATCAGCAACGGCAAGGTACTCAATAATATTATAGCCTCGCAAAATGTGCACCACAAATACGGTGGTGTGGTGCCGGAGCTGGCATCGCGCGCGCACCAGCGTCAGATCACCGATGTGGTCGACGAGGCGATGCGTGAAGCGGGCATCAAGCCTACAGACCTGGACGCCATAGCGTTCACCCGCGGGCCGGGGCTGATGGGCGCCTTGCTCGTCGGCGGCTCCTTCGCCAAAGGAATGGCCTGGGCTACGGGCGTGCCACTCATCGCCGTAGATCACATGCAGGCACACATCCTCGCGCACTTCATCGAATCGCCAGCGCCGGCTTTCCCGTTTCTTTGCCTCACGGTAAGCGGCGGGCACACGCAGCTTGTGGTGGTAGAAGACCACTTCGTCATGGAGATCATCGGGGAGACCCAGGATGACGCCGTGGGCGAAGCATTTGACAAAGCGGCAAAAATCCTTGGCCTTCCGTACCCCGGCGGCCCGCTGATCGACCGCTATGCCCGGGGTGGAAACCCCGTTCGCTTCCGTTTCCCCGACGCGGACATGCCGGGTCTCGACTTTTCGTTCAGCGGCATCAAGACGGCGTTCCTGTATTTCATACGCGATGCCGTGAAGGAAGATCCGGAATTTATCCAGTCCAACCTGCCCGACATCTGTGCCAGCCTGCAGGCCTCGCTGGTTCGCATGCTGATGAGCCGGCTTCGCCAGGCGGTGAGGCAAACCGGTATACGCGAAGTGGCCTTGTCTGGTGGCGTGTCGGCGAACTCGGCGTTGCGTGCGGCGGTACAGGAGCAGGGCAAGCGGGATGGATGGAATTGTTACATCCCTAAGCTGGAGTACTGCACCGACAACGCGGCGATGATTGCGATGGCTGCCCATTTCAAATTCCTGAAGGGCGACTTTGCTCCGGCCGACATTGCTCCCGTGCCCAACCTTCATTTTGTTGACTGATCATGAAGCTGATTTTTTCCCTCGGCGATCAGAAGGTGTACCGCAAGACCGTGACACCCGACGACCTGGCGGCCTTCCACGGCGAAGTGCTTCATGCAGTCTACGCAACCTTCGCCCTGGCCCGCGACTTCGAGTGGTCGTCGCGGCTGTTCTTCATCGAGATGAAGGAAGATGACGAAGAGGGGGTGGGTACCTACCTCCAGATCAATCACCGCAGCCCGGCGTTCGTTGGTGAAGAAGTGACCATCACCGCCACGGTCGACAAGATTCAAGGGAACGAACTGCTTTGCCGC
>JAYRXB010000460.1:0-8513 GCA_041917735.1 Cyclobacteriaceae bacterium | reverse complement strand
GATCCGCGAAACCCGGTTCAGTTGATCAGTGCTTCGGTGTATATCAACGATTGATGCTGTGTAGACGCTGCCGCGTTCTGCAGAATAGCCCGCTAGACATTTTCGCCAAACATCTTCTTCAGCGTACGCGCAATCCTTGACGCAGCATCCCCCTTGCCATACAGCGCCTTCGTGGTGACTTTCCGGGCCTTGTTTTTCCGGTAGGCACTGAGAATCTTTTTGGTATCGGCGCCAGCAAGGACATTCGCTTTCACCTTAACGAGTTCGATCCATTCCGTTTGGTCGCGCAGCGTGATACAGAATTTTCCCGACAGGTAGGCCTCCTTCTGCAGTCCACCGCTGTCGGTAAGCACCAGGCGGCAGTGGCGCAGGAGCATCAGCATGTCGAAGTACCCGACCGGATCAATGAGTTTGGCCTTCAGGTCAATCTGAAGTTCCGCCAGGTACTTTCGGGTGCGGGGGTGGAGGGGGAGGATGATGGGTGTTTCGGCATGAATGGCATTCAGGGCCTGTGCAATGGAGTGTAGTCGGGCCGGGTCATTGGTATTTTCTTCGCGGTGAAGCGTGGCCAGCACAAACGAACCTTTGGTCAGGCCAAGCTGCTGCATGATGCTTGAGTTCTTCTCGGCTTTGGCGGTGTAGTACCTGAGTGTGTCGTACATCACGTCGCCGCAGTTGTTGATCCGCGATTGGAATCGTGCGAAACCCTCCCGTTTCAGGTTGGCTACCGCCGTGGTTGTTGGGCAGAAGAGGATCGTACTTAACCGATCCGTAAGTATCCGGTTGATTTCCTCCGGCATCTGCATGTTGAAGCTGCGAAGGCCCGCTTCGACATGGGCTACCGGGATGTGGAGTTTAGAGGCCGCCAGCGCGCCGGCAAGGGTTGAGTTGGTGTCGCCATATACCAGCACGGCCTGCGGTTTCTCCAGTTGAAGAACCCCTTCCAGTTTTTCCAGCATCCTGCCGGTCATAGCCCCATGCCCGAGACTGTGAATTTCAAGGTTGTAGTTCGGGCGGGGGATGTCCATCTCGTTGAAGAACACGTCGGACATGTTCTTGTCGAAGTGCTGCCCGGTGTGGACGAGGCACTCTTCTATCCCTTCCTTTTGCAACGCACGGGATACGGCGGCCGCCTTGATGAATTGCGGGCGAGCTCCCAGGACCGTTATAATCTTCATGAAATGACGTAAAGATGGGCGCAAGATACGACCTGGACTCAAATGTCTTCTGTTCGACTGACGATTGTCATTCCGATAGCGGTGTGATTTGTGTTGATTGATTCATCAGTTAGAAACGCTAAAATCCCTCATATGGAAAACTCTACCATGCTCGGAAGCGCCAATTCCTTGTTAGGCCTTGGTGCCCTGGTCAGTCTGGTTGCCGCCATCGCCATCATTATTTACCACGAGATCCGTGTCTACATGGTGCGCGACCCCAAAGACCGCTACGACTACGTGAATACGCACGAGATCCGCTATTTCTGGTATGCCGTCATCGCCATCATTGCTGCCGCCGGGTTGTACCTCAACATGGTTGTCGGCGCGCAGATTCCTGTTTCACCCTCTGCGTTGCCGGTTGTGCGCTTTTTCTTTCTGGCCGCTTTTGTGGTCATCACTTACTTGCTGCTTTCAAATGGGGTGAAGCTGCTTTATCCTCCGGTGATCGAACGCCGCCTGAAGCGGATCCGCAACAAGCCAAGAATTTCTCCCATGGGCAATGTGATGCGCAAGCTGCGTGAGGAGGAGGAGGCCGTGCACCTGGATCAGTCCCAGATTGATGCGCAGGCCAGCGTCATCCATTCGGTAGAGTATGACGTGTGGGTGGACGAGAAGACCGGATTCAAGCGGGTGGAGAAATACATGGGCTACCAGCACGCCGAGAAGTGCGGCGAATGCGGGTTCTATACCATGAAAATTGATTCGGAAGAAATTACCCGCAAGCCATCCATGTCGGAAGAAGGTCTGCTGGTGAAGCACTATCGCTGCAGTTATTGCAAGCACCGGGAAGCCCGGGAAGTGCTCATCGCCAAACTTTCTACCAACGCGTGAGGCGTGAGTGTCAATGTGTCAATGTTCCTACGTGTCAGCGTAGATGGATATGCCTCCAAATTGGAATGTAACTATCTCACGCGCTTTGCACCTCGTTACCCTGGCGCGTTGACACCCTGGCACGTTAACACGTTATACGAAAGCAGGAATCCCGGTTATTTCGTGTCCGAGAATTAACAAGTGAATATCATGCGTCCCCTCGTAGGTGACTACCGATTCGAGGTTCATCATGTGGCGCATGATGGAATACTCACCGGTAATACCCATTCCGCCATGAATCTGACGCGCCTCACGGGCGATCTCCAGGGCAATGGCGACGTTGTTGCGCTTGGACAGTGATATCTGCTGGGTGGTGGCTTTTCCTTCATTCATTAATACACCAAGTCTCCAAACCAGCAATTGGGCCTTGGTAATCTCTGTTAACATCTCGGCGAGTTTCTTTTGCACGAGCTGAAAGGAGCCGATGGGCTTTCCAAACTGAATACGCTCTTTGGCATAGCGACGAGCTGATTCGTAACAATCCATGGCTGCGCCGAGGGCACCCCATGCTATTCCGTAGCGCGCGGAGTCCAGGCACATCAGGGGAGCCCCAAGGCCGTTCTTGCCGGGAAGTAGGTTCTCTTTCGGAACCTTTACGTTGTCGAACACCAATTCCCCGGTTGCGCTGGCGCGCAATGACCACTTGCCGTGCGTCTCGGGTGTGGAGAAGCCAGGCATGCCGCGCTCTACAATGAGGCCGTGTATCCTGCCGGCTTCGTTCTTGGCCCACACTACGGCAACGTCAGCCTTGGGTGAATTGGAGATCCACATCTTGGCACCATTGAGCAAGTAGTGGTCACCCATATCCTTGAAGTTGGTGACCATACCGCTGGGGTTTGATCCATGGTCTGGTTCGGTGAGGCCAAAGCAGCCAAGCCATTCGCCAGACGCCAGCTTGGGAAGATACTTCTTGCGTTGTGCTTCTGATCCAAACTTGTAAATCGGATACATGACCAGTGACCCTTGCACCGAAGCAGTCGATCGCATGCCGGAGTCACCACGTTCAATTTCCTGCATGAGTATGCCGTAGGAGATGTAATCCAGTCCGCCACCGCCGTATTCCTGCGGGATGGTTGGGCCGAAGGCGCCAATCTCTCCAAATTTCTTTACGATTTCATAGGGGAAGTGCGCACGTTGTGCCCAGTCTTCGATATAGGGGCTGATTTCTCGCTTCACAAAGTCGCGAATGGATGACCGGATCAGCTTGTGCTCTTCGGTGAGCAACGAATCGATCTGGTAGAAATCGGGATGATCGTAAACGTCCTGCTTGAGGCTTTTCTTTGCGTGGGGGGCGGCTGTGGATGCCATACAATTTGATTAATTTGGCCTCAAATCTAAGGATAAGAATGGACAGTTCCCTTGACCCCGGCCTGCGCGATTTGCTTGCCCGCTTGCAGCAGAAATACGATGTAATGGGTCAGGACCTGAACTCCTACCTCGACGGCCTCCTGCATGCCGACTACCTGACTTATTGGGACTACATCCACCTGGATACGTTGCTCAGCTTGCAGAACCCGAAGACAAGGTTCCCGGATGAGAAAGTGTTCATCGTCTATCACCAGATCACGGAGTTGTATTTCAACCTGGTGCTTTGGGAGATTGAGCAGCTGGTAAACAAGCCGGACGTCGATCAAGCTTTCTTCACCATCCGGCTCGACCGGATGATCCGCTATTTTGAGAACCTGTGCGCCAGTTTTGATATTATGTCGGAGGGGATGGACCGGGATCAATTCCTCGCATTCCGCATGTCGTTGTTGCCGGCTTCCGGATTTCAGTCTGCCCAGTACCGGCTCATTGAGTTGCGCTCCACGGATGTGATCAACCTCGTCGACCCGGTAAACCGACCTGCCCTGATCGGGAAGTCGCTGGAGGAACAAATGGAGAAGCTGTATTGGCGCAGTGGTGCAACCGAACTGAAGTCGGGCAAGAAGACACTGACCTTGCGCCAGTTTGAGGAGAAGTACGAGCAATCATTTCTGGAGACAGCACGTGATCACGTGGGCAAAAACTTGCTCCGTCTGTATGAATCTAAATTCAGTGGCCAGCAAGCGGTAATTAGCCGAATGCGTCAGTTTGACCAGCTGGCCAATGTAGACTGGCCACTTTCACACATGAAGTCTGCAGCAAGGTACCTGAAGAAGGACCCGGAGGACATCAAGGCAACCGGCGGAACCAATTGGCAGAAGTACCTCCCTCCACGCTTCCAGAAGATTCACTTTTTCCCGACCCTGTGGACGGATGCTGAAAAGAGCGAGTGGGGACGCTCTGCGGTAGAGAAGGTCCTGCAGCGTTCCTGACGGAATCCTTAGTATTTCGCTAAATTTGAAAGATTTTGCCCTGTGCCCCACGGTGCAGGACACCCTGATCCGGTCCTTGACCTGTTACCAGATTGTGAAACGCGCACTCATCATCTTCATCGTCTCGGCCTATCCCTGGCTTTGCAGTGGACAGGTCTTTACGCGTTACACCTACCACGACGCCGCACGCAAGTATATCAAGGAGATGTACCAGGTGAAGGACACAATCCAGAATGTGCTTCATGGTCGTTACCTGTCCTACTTCCTGAACGGATTGATTGAATCGAAGGGTCAGTTTGTAAATAACGAGACGGCCGGCATGTGGGAGTTCTACTTTGAGACGGGTAACCTCCGCATGCGCGGCGTACTCCGGCAAAACTCCAACTATGGCATGTGGGAGTACTTTTATGAAAATGGCAACAAGAGCATGGAGGGCCTTGTCAATGGAAAGAACAAGGAAGGAGAGTGGAAGATCTACTACGAAAGCGGGAAACTCAAGGAACAAGGTGAGTATGTCGCTAACAAGCGCACCGGCCGATGGGTGACGTACTTTGAAGACGGGTCGAAGCGGGGCGAGACAGAATACGTTGATGATCACGGCAGGCACATCGAGTACTACCATTCTGGCAAGGTTCAGGGAGAGGGCCCCAGGGCCGCCGGTCGCAATGTTGGCCATTGGCGGACGTATTCGGAGGATGGCACGCTTCATGGTGAAGGTGATTATACCAATGGCAAGCGGACGGGTGAATGGAAGTTCTATTACCCCTCTGGGAAAATACAGTCTTCGGGTGCCTTCGATAGCGACACGGAATCCGGGAAATGGACCTACTATTATGAAGATGGAACGGTCAGTTCAACCGGTGAGTTTGTGGGGGGCAAGAAGGAAGGCTACTGGTCGACGTCGGGAACCGATGGCGCATTGAAAAGTGAAGTCACCTACCTCAACGGTGCCGGCGAATACCGGGAGTACTATCCCGGCAAAAAGTTGAAAGTGAAGGGCACCATCGTCAATGGTAAGTACGAAGGGCGCTGGGAGTATTATGCCACCAGCGGAAAGCTCGAGGGAGAGTGCGATTACAAGGAAGGAAAAGGGCAGTACAAGGGGTACTATGCCACCGGTACACTTCAAACCAAGGGTCAGATGGAAGATGGTCTCCGGGTAGGTACCTGGGAATTATACGAACCGGATGGTACCCTTTCAGGGTATTACAAGCCATTCTACGAGAACAACGAGCTGGCCAACGAAATCACCTTGCTGGTGAACAAGAGCAAGGCAGCCGCCACCCCTGCGCCGACAGCGCGAAATGCCCGGCGTACCGGCTTCTACTATTTCAAGCCGCGATTTCCCGAATACCACAGCGTCATCATGGGAACCAACCCGATGCTCACCTTCGTGGGTCGAATGCCGTTGGCGGTGGAGTTCTACAACCAGGAACGCCTCGGGCATGAGTTCGAGTTCGAAGGAATTCGGTCGCCGTTCTTTACCGCCGACAGCGAAGTCCCGGAAGGAACTACCTACCAGCGTGGGTATTCGATCGCCCTCAAGCAGAAGTTCTACAATGACCTGAATACGGGTATGTGGTATTTTGGCCATGAAGTCCGGCTAACCAACATTGGCTATTTCAACAACGTCAGTTTTAACCAGTCGCCAAATACGCTCATCACCGTGAGTGCGTCGGAACAGCGCGCGGAGTACGGTGTCATGCTGGGGGCCCGGCTGATGCAGCGCAACAACGGCGACGGGTTCACCATTGATGCCAGCGTGGGCTACGACATCGGCTACCGTGTCTTCGACGTAGATCCTTCCGTAGCCCAGTATTTCAGCACGGTCAACACGAACAGTTTTTCGCACGGCTTTCGGTTTGTCCTCAACTTCGGTTATTCCATGTCGTTTGACGGGCGCCGCTAAACTCCCATCCTGACCGTGAAACGAACAGTCGAGCTTGTTCTGACTCCCCAGGAGGCATTTGATGAAGCGTTCTTCCCTCAGGTCATTGCTGAAAAAGTTCACCTCGGCCCGGACGAGGGTTTCCGTCTCCTGAAACGCTCCATTGACGCACGGAGCCGGAACGTGGTCGTTCGCCTGGCCGGCGAGGTGGTGTCTAAGGAGGAGGCGGGACAGCGGATGGCGTACAAAAAGCCGGCGGAACCCGTGGACAAGCGCAGGCGGGTGGTGATCGTCGGTGCCGGACCTGCAGGGCTATTTGCGGCCCTCAAGCTGATCGAAGCCGGCATGATGCCGATCGTCATTGAGCGTGGCAAGGATGTACAATCCCGCCGAAGGGATATTGCAGCCATCAACAAGGCACATGTGGTGAACCCCGATTCGAACTACTGCTTTGGTGAAGGTGGGGCGGGAACTTACTCCGACGGAAAGCTTTACACCCGCAGTTCCAAGCGTGGTGATGTCAAACGTATCCTGGAAATTCTGGTCGCCCACGGCGCCAAAGCGGATATCCTCATCGATGCACATCCGCACATCGGCACCAATAAACTCCCCTTGGTGATCCGGCAGATCCGCGAGACGATTCTTTCCTGCGGCGGGCAGATACACTTTGAAACCAGGGTCATTGATCTGGAAGTGGGAAAGCAGGGGTTTGTTGCGGTGCAGACCTCGGGGAATCAACGCTTTGAAGCGGATGCCTGTATCCTGGCGACGGGTCACTCGGCGCGCGATATCTTCGAATTGCTCCATCGACGGAAAATCGACATTGAGGCAAAGCCCTTTGCCCTGGGTGTGCGTGTTGAGCACCAGCAGCAGGTGATCGACGGTATACAATACCATTGTGCCGGGGATCGCAATCCATTCCTTCCGGCGGCTTCATACGCGCTGGTCAGCCAGGTTGAACACAAGGGCATTCAACGTGGCGTATTCTCGTTCTGCATGTGCCCGGGTGGCTTCATCGTACCTGCCGCTACGGCACCGGGGGAGGTGGTGGTCAATGGCATGAGCCCGTCGCGACGTGATTCGAAGTACGCCAACTCCGGTATCGTCGTGGCAGTAGGTCTCGACGACATGAAGAGCTTCGAGCAACATGGACCACTCAAGGGCCTTCATTTTCAAATGGCCATCGAGCAGAAGGCTTGTGTGATGGCCGGAGGTAGCCAGACCGCGCCGGCGCAGCGGTTGTTGGATTTTGTGGAGGGCAAGCAATCAACAACGCTCCTGGACTGCTCGTATCAGCCAGGTTTGAAATCCGCTAACCTGGACGAGCTGTTTCCGGAATTTATCTCCCATGGCCTGAAGAGCGGATTCCGTAGCTTTGGGCAGAAGATGCGTGGGTATCTGACAAACGAGGCGCAGGTTGTTGGTGTTGAGAGCAGGACCTCTTCCCCGGTTCGTATCCCGCGCGATCCACAGACCCTGGAACATCCGACGGTCGCCCGATTCTATCCATGCGGTGAGGGCGCCGGATACGCCGGCGGAATCGTATCAGCCGCCATGGATGGAGAGCGCTGTGCCGAGGCAATCATCAGCAAGTATGGCGCCTAATCCTAAAAAGACCGTTGTTCTCGGTGCTTCCACCAACCCGGGGCGGTATGCTTACCTGGCCACTGAAATGCTTGCGGAATATGGCTATGACGTTGTTCCGGTGGGGCTCCGAAGCGGAACAGTTGCAGGCAAAGCCATCATGGACATACGCACCCTTCCGAAGATAGCGGATGTGGATACGGTAACGCTTTACATCGGGCCTGCACACCAGGACGGGTTGCTGGAGTACATCCGGGACTTGAAACCGGCACGGGTTATTTTCAATCCGGGCACAGAAAACCTTCCGTTGGAACAAGCGCTGGAAAGTGAGGGAATTGATGTGCTGGAAGCCTGTACGCTGGTAATGCTGCGCTCAGGGCAATACGGATGATTATGCTGCGCCTTCCACGGCGGCAATCATGCCGATGATCCTCCACTTGCCGTCCTTTTTCTCCAGGATGCGGA
Source organism: Cyclobacteriaceae bacterium (assembly GCA_041917735.1). GTDB lineage: Bacteria > Bacteroidota > Bacteroidia > Cytophagales > Cyclobacteriaceae > ELB16-189. The sequence continues at coordinate 192 of JAYRXB010000460.1, read as the reverse complement.
CCTGGTCGGTTACTTCCACACGGTTTCCATCATCGGCTCTTTCCTTGAAGCGGACGTAGGCGCCGTTGGAATATACCCGGATCTCCGTCCATGTGTAGGAGAGCTTGGCTTTCGAAGGCTTTTGTGACTTGAAGTACTGTTCAAAAGTTTGACGGATGTTATCCCAGCCGCTGATGAATTGAGATCCGTCCT
>JAYRXB010000459.1:0-6948 GCA_041917735.1 Cyclobacteriaceae bacterium | reverse complement strand
TTGATTATTCGCGAAAGCGGATCATTGACTCCCAGCGCATCTATCACCTGATGGAGAAGCGTAACCTGTCGGCCGCTTATCGATTCTATTGCGACAAGAACCTGGATGATTCCCACTCGGCCGTTGCCGACACCCGCGCGTCCATGGAGGTATTGCTGGCACAGGTTGCACGCTATGAAAACCAGTCGGTTACAGACCCACTGGGCAACCCGCTGGGCGTCATGAAGAACGACATGGACGAACTCAACAAGCTGGCAGCGTCCGACATTGTTGACCTCGCTGGCAGGATGGTGCGCGACAACAACGGTGATGCACTTTTCAATTTCGGAAAACACAAAGGGCGAAAAGTACTGGACGTGCTCAAAGCAGAGCCTTCCTACTACGACTGGATCATGAACGGGGAATTTCCCCTGGATACCAAGCGTAAGCTGACCGAAATAAAACTGAGTATTCTGAAAAAGTAGCCCGGGCGAAGTCTACATTTCCTGCCAGGTGTGGTCGGCCAGCAAACGGACCGCTGCAACAAAGGCCTTGAAGGGAATTTTAGCGCCCCACTCCTTTGGACTCACCATGGAAACCAGGTGTGACCCGTCTTCCTTCTGGTAGAGGTAATAGGTCTGTCCAATGACCGGATCAAAGCTGAGGCGTGCATCGTAGATCAGCATGGACAACTCCTTCCGCTTGTGAATCTCCTTGGCCTGGATGGCCAGCAGCTCAATCTGCTGACGAATCTGTGTCAGCTGCATGTTGGTCTGCTCTTCCATTGCCGAGAGCGCCTTGTGCCGGATGACTCCCTCCTCGTTGGGCCTTACCAAAGCGCCGGAAACCGAAGCAGCAAAGGGCAATACACTAAGTTGACGGTGGTAGATTTCTTCATTAACGCGCTGAGCACCATCGGCAAACGTGTGCCGGTGTGTTACCCGCAGATGCCCCTGGGGCGTAATGTCGTGCAATACGTCCAGGACTGGCAGGCGGTTGCGGAAGAAAGTGATGCGGAAGTGTGTCGTGTCCTCAAAGCGGGCCATCAGCGTGTCGGCAACCTGGGGATCAGAATACACGTGCTCCTCCCCGTCGGGAACCACCACATATTCCGAGGCAAAGGCAACGTCTTCCAGGGTCACCCAGTTCATGGTGATATGGACATGTTTCTGGTTGCTGGAAAAACCAATGCGGTAAATTCCTGACTTCGGACGCAGGCCCTCCTCGTAGGAGCCTTTCTCCGGAAACAACTGCCAGGCTCCCAGAAAATGATAGGCGTCGGTAACCGCAAGTGTACCTTTTGTGCTGAGTGCGTTTGATTCTCCGGACATCGTGGTGATGATTACTTCTTGTAGTACTGCATGGCTTCCGGAATCCATCCTTTCAAGTCCTGGATTCGTGTCTCGTGTGAAGGGTGGGTGGACAAAAACTCCGGCGGCTGCTGACCACCGCTCATGGTGGCCATGCGCTCCCAGAACAGTGGCGCCTGGTTCGGATCATACCCTGCCATCGCCATAAAGATTAGGCCCATGTGGTCCGCCTCCGATTCATGTGCACGACTGAACTTGAGCATTCCAATTTCAGTGCCTGCACCCACGGCTTGCATCAGCAGTTGCTGCGATCCGGTTGGATTCTGTCCCAAGGCCACGCTAAGCACGTTGATGCCCATTTGCGCGGCCATCTGCTGGCTCATGCGCTCACGGCCGTGGTTGGCTATGGCGTGCGCCACCTCGTGTCCCATCACGATCGCTACCCCGGTTTCATCCTTACAAACCGGCAAGATGGCCGTATAGAATGCCACTTTGCCACCCGGCATACACCATGCGTTTACGGTCTTGGGATCGTCGATGAGGTTGAACTCCCAATTGAAGCCTGCCAGTTCGGATGACTTGCCGGCGTTGGCCATGTATTGTTCTACGGCCTTCTGTACCCGCACGCCAACCCGACGGATCATGGCCGTCTGTTCAGCGTTCGTGGATAAGGGCCCCTTCTTGACAACTTCGGCATACTGCTGCGCCGCCATCGGGATCAGCTCCTCGTTGGAGATGAGGTTCAGTTGCTGGCGGCCGGTAACGGCGACCGTAGCGCACCCGGCCAGCACAATGAAACCAGCGAGGATAATGGTGGTGATGGAGATTCTCATAGGGTGTTGAAACGCACGAATTTAAGCAGGATACAAGAAAATTCTTCCATTTGTCGTTAGCTTTGCAGAAAACTGTCTTTCATGCGAATTTTTGCCATCGGCCGTAACTACGTGGAGCACATCCAGGAGCTTAACAACGAGCGCCCCGATGAACCCGTCATCTTCACCAAGCCCGATACGGCAATCCTTCGCAACAATGCACCGTTTTACCATCCTTCCTTTTCCAACGACATCCACCACGAAGTAGAACTTGTCCTGCGCATCGCCAAGGAGGGCAAGAACATCGAGGAAAAGTTTGCCTCGCGCTACTACGACGCCATCGGCATCGGCATCGACTTCACCGCCCGCGACCTGCAGCAGAAAGCTAAAGACAAGGGACTACCGTGGGACATTGCCAAAGGCTTTAACGGCTCGGCGCCGATTTCGGATATGTTCGTGCCGGTAGAAAAGTTTGCCGACGTCAAGAACATCAACTTCAAATTGGAAGTCAACGGCACACTCCGTCAGCAAGGCAATACCAGCCTCATGCTGTTCCCGTTCGACTACATCATCGCGTACCTCTCCAAATTTTTTACACTAAAGACAGGGGATTTGATTTTTACCGGCACACCCAAAGGCGTGGCTGCCGTGAAACCCGGCGACACCCTGTCGGCTTACATTGAAAATGAAAAACTTCTGGAATTTCAGGTTAAGTAGCCTTACCCTGTTTCTTGTACTTCCCGGCCTGGTAGCCGCTCAATCCGGCGACCCGGAACCCGTACGCGAAACGGCAGCAGCACCCTACCTGTTTCCCATCAACCCGGGCCAGCCCAACTTTCTTGCCGGTACCATGGGTGAACTACGTGCCAGCCACTTCCACGGCGGCATCGACATCCGCACCAACAATCGCATCGGCATTCCGGTGCTGTCTACCCGCGAAGGATATGTGTCGCGCGTCCAGGTCAGTGCCTTCGGTTACGGAACTGCGCTCTATGTCACCCACCCCGACGGCAGGGTGTCGGTCTACGGCCACCTGGAGAAAATCACCGGAAAACTTGGCGAAGTCGTAAAACGCGAACAGTATCGTCGAAAGACTTTTGAACTGAACCTCACTCCCTCACCCAATGAGTTCCCGGTGGAGCGCGGCGACACCATTGCCTTGTCCGGCAACACGGGTTCTTCACAGGGTCCGCACCTGCACTTCGAGATCCGGGAAGAAAACTTTGTGCTTAACCCACTCAAGTTCGGATTCACCGAAGTCAAGGATAACATCCCGCCTACCGGGCAACGGGTAGCACTTCGTACACTCGACGTCGACTCCCGCATCAACGATCGGTTTGGCCGCTTCGAATTCACACTGGTCAAGCGTAGCAACCAGGAGTATGTGTTGCCCTACCCCATCCTTGCCTACGGAAGAATCGGTGTGGAGATTCTCGGCAACGACCGGATGGATGCCTCCACCGGACGCTGCGGGATCAACTACATCGAAATGGCGGTGGACAGCCAGCAAGTCTTCTCGCAGTACATTGAACGGGTAGACCTGGAAGAAACGCGGGGCATCCTGGCGCTGATGGACTACAAAACCTCCGAGATACGCGGCAAACGCTTCAACAAACTCTATGTCGACGACGGGAACCGGTTGCCCTTCTACCAGACAAGGAACAATGGCATAATTACCGTGACGGACGCAGACCGGCACGTGAACATTACCTTGAAGGATGAGTCCGGGAATACCAGCGCCGTAAAGTTTCGCCTCCGCCGCAATCTGCTTACTGCAGAAATCAAACTCTCCACATCGCGGACATCCCGGCTCGACTATGAAGTCATGGAAAACACGCTGGTGATTGAATCAAAACCCTGCGAGAATAACAGTCTTTCCATTTACACCCAAGGACAACAGACCACAATTCCGGTGGCCTACAAAAGTGCTCAGCAGGCCGTATACCTCATTGACCTCAAGCGAACACTGCCCGACTCCGTCGCCACCTGCAGCGGAACGCTCTCGTTTCACTTCAAGGATGTAGTCCCCTCCTCCACCGAATACACCTACTACAGCGACCGTGCCGATGTTCGGTTCCCTGCACGCGCCCTTTACGATACGCTGTTCTTGAACGCAACACACTACGTGGATGATGACCGTGAGTTCTTTGTCATCGGAAACAGGACCACACCCTTGCACCAGTCGATTCAGGTGACCTTGAAGCCTACGCTGCCCCAGGTTCCAGCGCGTAACCTGGCGGTGTACCGCCGCGAAGGCGGGGCGTACCACTACGTCGGCGGAGAGTGGGTGAACGGCAACGTGAAGTTCACCACCCAGGAACTGGGCGAGTTTACCTTCCTCACCGATACGATTGCCCCATCCATCAACCGTATCCGGCTTGACCAAAATGGCGCACGTTTCCGTATTCGCGACGGACGTTCTGGCATAGCCTACTACGAAGCCAGCATCAACGGAGAATGGATACTCATGGCCTACGACTTCAAATTTGGTACGCTGCAGTCTTCAAAACTGGATCCCAAGAAGCCATTCAAGGGCGACTTTGAACTGAAGGTGGTTGACCGGGCCGGTAACGAGCGTATCTTTAAGCAAAAAATTCTATAACCACTATGGCACTCACCATTGGATCCAAAGCTCCGGATTTCAAGACCCGCAACCAGGACGGAAAAGAAATCAGCCTCGCCGGACTGAAAGGCAAGAAATTCGTGTTGTATTTCTATCCCAAAGACATGACGCCCGGCTGCACCGCCGAGTCGTGCAATCTCCGGGATAACTACACGGCGTTCCAGAAAGCCGGCTATGAAGTTTTCGGAATCAGTTCCGACGATGAGAAGTCTCACCAGAAATTCATCGCCAAAGAGAAACTCCCCTTCCAGCTCCTCGCCGATACCGATAAATCGGTGCACGCCAAGTTCGGCACCTGGGTGGAGAAGTCGATGTACGGACGGAAGTACATGGGCACTGCCCGCGTAACCTTTGTGGTTGACGGCAATGGTGTGATTGAGAACATCATCGAGAAGGTGGACACCCGGGATCATGCGGCGCAAATCCTGGGCAAACCCGCGACGGCCGCTGCCCCCGCCCGAAAGGCAGCCAAAGCGAAGCCTGCTGCCAGGAAAAAACCTGCGAAGAAAGCCGCGCCCAAAAAGGCAAGCAAGAAGAAAAAATAACGGCTTAACCAGCATCACAAAGCCCGGACCGACCGTCCGGGCTTTTTTATTCCTTGGGTTTTCTCAATCTTCGTTCACCATCCCACCACCCATGAAAAAGACCCTGATGTTGATCCTCCTGTTGGCTGCTTCCCTCTCGGCCGCAGCGCAAGTTGCCGAATACGATATCGTCCTGAAGAACGGTCGCGTGATGGACCCTGAGACGGGCCTGGACGCCGTTCGTAATGTCGGTATAGCAGGAAACCGTATCATGGAAATCTCGGCTAGCCCCCTGGCGGGAAAAGAAGTGATCGACGTATCCAACCTGGTGGTATCCCCCGGCTTCATCGATCCGCATGTTCACGGGATGACCAATAAGGAGCATGAATACCAGGCGCACGACGGCGTTACGACCGCACTGGAACTGGAAGGTGGCATCGAAGATATCGGCAACTGGTTTGTCTCCCAGCGCAATAAGACGATCATCAACTATGGGGCCAGCGCCTGCCATCCGTGGGCCCGGGCCGAGCTGATGTATGAGACCGCTCAAGCGCAAGGCAACAAGGATCTTGAACGCGGAAGCAATAAATTCAATTACCTGCCGGTGAGCCCGAAAGAAATGCAGGGCACGTTGGATCTGCTGGACAAAGAACTCAAGGCGGGTGCCCTCGGGATCGGCGTACCGATCGGTTACTACCCCGGCGCCACCCGCGAAGAAGTGTATAATGTTTATGAATTTGCGGCCGCACGCAAGACCATGATATTTACCCACGTGCGGGAAGGCAAAGCGCTGGCCATCCAGCAAGCCATCGCCGACGCAGCCACCAGCGGCGCGGCTCTGCACATTGTCCACCTCAACAGCATGTCGCTGGATGAAATTGGCCTGACGCTGCGCATGATCGCCAACGGGCAGAAGCAAGGACTAGACATCACAACAGAGCTCTATCCCTACACGGCGGGGTCCACCAGCCTGGAGTCTGCCATTTTCGACGATGGCTGGCAGCAGCGATTGGGCATTTCCTACAACGACCTTCAATGGGTAGAGACAGGCGAACGGCTGACCGCTGAGACCTTTGCATCTTACCGCAAAAAGGGCGGGATCGTGATCTTGCATAGCATGCGGCCGGAATGGATTGAAGCCGGCATCCGGTCTCCGATTACCATGATTGGGTCCGACGGCATGCCCTACTCTCGCCTGGCTCACCCCCGAACCGCCGGCACCTACGCACGGGTTTTAGGAGTTTACGTGCGTGAACGCAAAGCATTGTCCCTGATGGATGCCCTGCGCAAGATGACTATCATGCCTGCCCAGCGGCTGGAGACCATCGCACCCATCCTTAGTCACAAGGGCCGGCTCCAAGTCGGCGCTGATGCCGACATTACCATCTTCGACCCCAATACCATCATTGACAAGTCCACCTTTGAAGGAGGATTGAAATTCTCCGAGGGCATCCACCATGTTATGGTCAACGGAGTTTTTGTGGTGAAAAGCGGAAAGACGATTGGAAATGTATTCCCCGGTCAGCCCATTTACGGGAAGCAAAAACAGTAAGCATCCGGCCTCCCGTTCGGCTTGCAGGGATAAACATTTTGTCCAATCTTCGCCACAAAATTTCCTCCATGCATCAGCCTGACCTCGGCCACCTCAACAAACTCTGTACACAAATCAGGCGCGACATTGTGCGCCAGGTATTTAACTG